>CAKUKJ010000052.1 GCA_934662525.1 uncultured Coriobacteriales bacterium
CGAAGCTCTTCGAACCATGTCGTGTGAAAGCGCCGTCGAGGAGAGATACGCCGCTCGTTGCATAAAGGGCCTCGCCGTTCTTTCTGAGGGATGATGGTTTTGGCCTGCTTGATTTATGTTCCATGAGTCCCCGCTATGTGTGGCGCCCATTGAAGTGGCTTTCGACAATTTCGTCGAGCTGCCCTCGAATCTCATTGAATGGGAGATTCAAATCGAGTGCTTTCACGCTGATTTTGTTGCCGCTCATCTGGTAGATGGCGTCGGGCTGAATCTCTTCGTCAGTTTTGGCATAGAGCAGCATGCCGGAGACTTCATGGTCGACATGGGAGAGCTCAGCTTCCTTGTTTTTGACGTAAGCGAAGATTTGGTATAGGTTCGTGGAGTGGATGCTGCGCTTATTGAACTGAACCTGTGTCGAGTGCTCATAGTACTTTGCATCGATGATGAGAACCCTGTTGTCGCGGGTCAGCGTCACGTCGCTTTTCATCGCCGGAAGCATCTCATCGAATCCGTCATCGAGCACCCAACCGATGCGTGGGGCGCTCGCCTCTATTTCAGGGTGCTCTTTACGGTAGTACTCCAGCAGGAACTTTTCGTACAGGCGGCACATCCGCTGTTTGTCGAAGAAGTCCATGAGTTTCAGGGTCCCAGCTGCTTGGGTTTGCAAAAGCCCCTTGTATACAAGCCAACATATGCCTATCAGCATGCGGTATGTCTCGTTGTTGCGGTCAAAGTGTATATGCCAGTCAACGACGGCGAGGTCAATGTTTGAGACGTCAGAAAAGAAAGGAAGCAAGCGTTTGATTTCTTTTTTGCGCGGCTTCGAGATGTCGGTGCGAAGCAAAAGAATGCAGGTCGCTTTGATGATGCGATTCATGGGAGTGTCTACCGAGAACTCGTCATGGCTGCATACAAGCTGCTTGTGCAGCATCGAGCACGTCTTGAGCGACTCGCTCATCTCAATCTTTCCTCTTGGCGAGGAAAGGGGTTCGGACACGCTGACGTATTCGCGCCCAAGTCCTCGTTTGAGTTGCGATTTGATGCCGCGCGTCAGAATGGCGGAGCAGAGCTCTGCCGTATTGGCAAACTCCTCGGTCGCCATGCCTCGATAGCTCTGCTCGCGCAGTACCTGGAAAGCATAGGCGAGCATGTGGTAGACATTTTGGACCGGTATCATTTGATTGCTCTGCGCAATGCGTCCGACCACTCGTGGACTTTCGCCTGGTCGTCAAACCAGTATTCTTTGAGCATGGGAATCAGCTCATACTCGACGATTGCCGAAAGCTTGGAATCAATCGCCTCGTCTTGGTCGAGTCCGCAGAAGAAGCTGTGGCCGATGACGAAACCTTCGCCTAGGGTATCATCCGTGACGATGTCGTCGTTGAGACGGACGACGCGCGCAATGAGGTCGTCAAACTTCGAGTTTGATAAGGCCTGGCGGTATTTCATGAAGCCGGCGGAGTCGAATCCGGGCTTCAAATCGAAGAAAGCGAGGCGACGGCGTAGCGCGTAGTCGAGCATGGCAAGCGATCGGTCGGCGGTGTTCATCATGCCAATGAGATAGACGTTGCTCGGCACGTAGAACAGTTCGTGTGAATAGAGCAGCTGGAGCTTGTTCTGGGGCCCTCGCTTGTCGGCCTCGATGAGCATGAAGAGTTCGCCGAAAATCTTGGACAGGTTACCGCGGTTGATTTCGTCAATGATGAAGAAATAGTCGTTCCCAGAGTCATCGGCGGCGCGCTTGCAGAAGGTATAGAAAGTGCCCTTTGCCAGCTCGAAACCATTGGCGGATGGACGGTAGCCCTCAATGAAGTCCTCGTAGGAGTAGCTCTGATGGAACTGTACCATCATGACCCGGTCGGCGTCCTTCTTACCCATCATCGAATATGCTAGCCGCTTGGCGGCAAAAGTTTTACCGACACCGGGTGCTCCCTGCAGGATTACGTTCTTCCTGGTATGAAGGACGCCAACTAAGGCGTTGTACTGGGGCTCCGACATATACACCTCGGCAAGGAAGTTCTCCTTACGGTATACCGGATAATCTACGAGGAACTCCTCGTTTGCGGTCTTATTGACCACATTCTGGAACAGAGCGTTGGTCTTTGCGACAAAGTCGACGTCATCTGTCACGTCAGTCAGGGTCTTCATGGCAAACATTTCGCCGCTTGTCCACTCGCCCTTGTGGGTCCACTCCACATTGCGGATGTTGGGGTACTTTCCGGCAGATTCGGCGTACTCATAGTCGCCAGTTACAACGCCCCTGCCAATGATTGTCGTGCGGCCGCGCTTTGCAAAGATAACATCTCCGGGTTTCAAATCATGTACGAACTGCCAGACGGTACGGGCTGCGTTCTTTCGGGAAGTGCCGTTGTCGGCGAGCTCAACAAGTCTTAAGCGCATGGCCTCTTTTGTCGGATAGGAGGAGAGGTCGCCCAGTGCGCTCCAACCAAGACCCATGATTCCTTGGTCATAGAAGTCGTCCCACATGTTTGCGCTGTCCCCTGGGGCATAGAGCCAGTAGCGGATGCCTTCAATGGCGTCATCGCCAAGCGCATCATTTATCGGCGTTTTCATGTCCCTATTCATGAAGGAAGCGTTGGAGAGGATTGGAAGGGTGGTGTATGGGCATGCGTCAGTCCCGAGCTGCGACAAGACGACATTGCATATATGAAGGTACGTGAAGCCGTCCGTGATAGGGAGCGCATTTTCTTTTGGAAAGACGCCGGCTATGATTTGTCCTGCGCCGGCGTTGTTGCCCAAATACCAACGGTTGCGTCCGTCCATGTTGACAAACAGGAGGGGCCTGACCCAATAAAGGCCCATTGTGAGCTTCCAACCCACTCCATATTGTTTGGTGGCTATGCCAAAGGCGTCGGCGAAAGAGGAGCGGTTCGGTTCGTTGTCTTTGGAAGCTAACGCGAGGCTTGCGATGAAGACGCGCCATAGATTCTCAATATCGTCTTCACCTCGTCGAGGGTCATCGGTAAACGCATAATAAGCGGCATTGAGGTTGTTAAGAACAGGGATTCCGGTGAAGTCTTCCGGTTGATGCGCCTCAACGCTGAACTCCCTGGTGAACGCAGCGATGATTTTCCTGCGGTTGGCTTCGGTGATGCCTTTGTTGAACAAGCCGAAGACTGTGAAAGGGTCAATGTCGGCTGGCTCTTCCAGGCTGTCGAGTTTAGGGAATTTCAAGCCGATCTCGTTATATATGTTCCTGAGTTTACTGATGAGCTCAGACCGTTTATCGCGATATTCGAGCAGCTTGTCGGCGAACTCCATGTAGAAGTCTATCCATGTAAAGCGATTCTCATCCATCGCGGGCTCCATCTCGGCAGATGTGTAAGGCAATTCTATCCTGGTGACTCTAACACATCCAGTGAACGGCATGCCTCTTGTTGGCCTGAGTCATGTGCAGGCCGCGCTGGTGATTTCGATACGGACGTTTTGCGTCCTAGTCATCTTCGTTTACGAGGTCGTGGATAACGCCCCTGCGCGTGTCCATGCGTTGTGCTGCTTGCGCGAGACGATTCATGTTTGCCTCGCTATAAAACTGCCTGCTGGGGCTGGTGGCTTCCGCCCCGGCCCCTGTTTGGTAGCTTGCGGGATTCTGGATGGCAGAGTTTGCTATGCGGTTCTGGATATCAATAGACATCATGGACATTTGCGCCTGCCAATCTTGTCGGGTTGAGGCTCGTTGCTGAGCAATGGACGGGTTGTTGAATTGTAGGTTTTGGTATCTCATGTGCAAGTATCGGTAACCCCGGCGTCTTTCCCTGATGGGAGAAGATGTAAGGGGAGAGGGGCTCCGGAGCGGGCTTCCGCAGTGAGGGCAAGGAAAAGGGGCATGGCGCGAAGCGCCTCTGCCCCTGGGTTTCCGCCGCTCTCGGTATGAGGACCAACCTGCGCAGGAGCTTATCCCTCGGTGCCGCATGCGGCTAGCCTTCTGCTCCCATTCTCCCCTCCACCAGCTCGATGACCTCCTGTTTTGAGTGCACGTTGAGCTTGCGGTAGAGGCCTTTGGTGTGGGTGCGCACAGTGTTTTCGGTCACGCCGTGCTCTTGGGCGATGCGCGCCACGGTGTAGCCCATGGAGACGTACTCCAAGACGAGCTCCTCCTTTTCAGTGAGGGCGGCCTCTTGAGCGATTGCTTGGCAGGTGGCGCTGCGCAGCTCACGCTCGGACATCGCGGCCTGCCCGGTGCCTGCCTGGCTGTCGGGCTGGGCGGGCCCCGGCGCGACGGACTGCTCGACGCGCGCCCGCATGACGAGCGCGATGACGCCCAGCGAGCAGGCCACGATGACGAGCGCCACTGCCAGAGTCAGCGCTTGGAGGGCCTCGGCAGACAGCGACGTCTCGACGCTGGCCGCGCGCATAGAAGCGATGAACGTGCGAACGACCAGGTAAACTGCTACATATCCTGCGGCGCTTAGATACGAGGCGCGCATGGGCCTCGCGCTTGCCAACGCGCATTCGGCGAGAAGCGGCCACAGGAGCATGAAGACTCCGCGCCGCCCTGCCGTGAGGATGCTGAGGCCGACGGCGAAGATGCCGCCGGAGGGCACGATGACGAACAGCGCGCTCATGATAAGGGGCACGAGCGCCAGGCCCCAGAGCCAGGCGGAGAAGGCGGCCCGCTCGCGGGCCATGCGGGTGCAGACGACGAGAGGCACCGCCAGGCATGCCGAAAGGAGGCTGCCTTGCACCGGAGCCATGCTGTACACGCCCGACATCACGCCCGATGCGGCGTAGATGACGGCGACGAGGCCTGCCAGCAGCCAGGCGACCTTGCGTGCGATGGGGGTGTGTGAAGGAGTCTCCGCCGATTCCGGCGCTTTGTGGCAGGCCGTGGGGAGCGAGGCGTCCGGGGCTGTGCGTGCCGCATCGGTGCGGCACAAGTGCGAGAGCACCCCCAGGGCGACCGCGCTGAGTGTGGGCATGAGGATTGCGAAAGCGGTTGAGCCGGGCTCGGGCAACAGGCCCATGGGCAGCTCGACGGCAAAGCTCGCAAGATACGAAAGGGCCAGGGGCCCGACGAGCGACCCGTCGCGTGAAGTCAACCGCACGGTGAGGCGCATCCAACCGCATGCCAGACACAGAAAGGCGGCGCACATTGCCACGGCAACGATTGTGTTGAGCGGGCTTTGGCCGGCGGCGTCGAGGAAGCGCGCGATGTAGGGGCCTTTGATGAAGGGCCAGAAGAACGTCATGCCTGTGACGAGCCATGCACGTTGTTTCACGCGGCCTGCCTTCCCGTGGTTTTGCGAAGTGGCGCGCCTATGCGGGCCAAAAACAATTCTACTCGCATTCGAGCTGGTACATGCCCTTTCACACAAAGTATGTGAAGACATGTGAGCCGTTCGGTACTACATTCGAACCGTTGAGCGACGCGGGTTTGCCACTCAAGGGGCCGCAACGCACCAAGGTGCGCGGGACTTGGCAGATGCGTGCCAGCTCATGTGCATGCCCACAAGGGCGTGCACGCAGCCACGTTGTATGGAGGTACAGAAATGGCCGAGATCAAGATGAACCGTCGCAGCTTCCTGGCAGCCGCCGCTGCCACCGCCATCGCGGGCGGCGCCGCCGCCGCTTTGGCCGACGAGGCCAAGAAGGACGATGCCGCCGCGAGCGGGGCTCCTGCGGGCGGCGACTACGACATCGTTGTCGTGGGCATGGGCGGCGCCGGCATGTGCGCCGCGCTGGCCGCAAGCGAGGCAGGCGTCGAGAAGATCGCCATCCTCGAGAAGAACGCCATGGAGGGCGGCAACACCATCTTCTCCTCGTCGGGCATGAACGCTTCCGAGACCACCTATCAGAAGGACCAGGGCATCGAGGACTCCACCGACCTGTTCATCCAGGAGACCGTCACCGGCGGCCACAACTGGAACAACGTCGACCTGGTGACGCAGATGTGCGAGGGCTCCGCCGCCGCCATCGACTGGCTGGCCAACCACGGCCTGGTGCTCGACAACATCACCACCACGGGCGGCATGAGCGTGCCCCGCTGCCACCGTCCCACCGACGGCTCTGCCGTGGGCGCGGCCTACGTGCCTGCCATCGCCCAGGCCGTGACCGATGCCGGCATCGAGGTCGTCTACAACTGCCGCGCCACCGAGCTTGTCGTTGACGAGAGCGGTGCCGTCACGGGCGTCGTGTGCGAGGACGGCACGCAGTACAACGCCAAGGCCGTCATTCTTGCGTCGGGCGGCTTCGGCTCCAACAAGGACATGGTCAAAATGTACCGCCCCGACCTGGAGACCTTTGTGTCCACCAACGCGGCCTCCATCACCGGTGACGGCATGGTCATGGCCCAGAAGGCCGGCGCCAACCTCATCCAGATGAGCCAGATTCAGATTCACCCCACGGTGTACGCCGACGGCTCGCTCGTCGCCGAGGGCATCCGCGGCGGTGGCGGCATCCTCGTCAACAACGCCGGCGACCGCTTCACCAACGAGATGGGCACCCGCGACGTCGTCTCCAGCGCCGAGCTTGAGCAGGCCGACGGCCAGGTTTGGGTCGTGTACGACCAGACGGTATACGACAACAACAAGGCCTGCGCCAAGTACGAGAGCAAGGAGATGAGCATCAAGGGCGACGACCTGGCGTCCCTTGCCGACGCGCTGGGCATCCCGGCCGACGAGCTCCAGGCCACGGTCGACACCTACAACCAGTCGGTCGACGGCGCCGAGGACCCCTTCGGCCGCACCACGGGCTTTGTCGAGAAGCTTGAGACCGCGCCCTTCTACGCCATTCCCGTCTACCCCGGCATCCACCACTGCATGGGCGGCATCTACGTCGACGGCGACTCCCAGGCGCTCACCATCGAGGGCGACAAGATCGTCGGCCTCTATGCTGCGGGCGAGGTCACGGGCGGCATCCACGGCGCCAACCGTATCGGCGGCAACGCCGTGTGCGACATCACGGTGATGGGCATCAACGCCGGCCAGAAGGCGGCCGCAGCCATCGCGTAGGATGTTGCGCGTGAGAACCTGCTTTTAATGGTGCGGCACGTCCGTTCTTTCGTCCATCGGCGGGGAGTTCAAACGTGGCAGGACGTACCCGCTGACCCTTTGAGGCCTCGCGCATTCGTGCGCGGGGCCTTTTTGTTTCTCGCGCGGGCCGTGCCCTCGTTCACAGCTTGTTTGTTTGGGGGAGCCGTATAAATCCCCGTGCGCGTGTGAGATACTCAACTGTTCGAAAAACAGTCGAAACATGCCGCCTTGGGCGCGGCGTGATTTTTGCACCGCAAGAGGAGAGAGGCGACCCATGACCGACGAAAACGAGCGCGAAGCCATCAAGTGTGACTTCGAGGCGGCGCTTGCCGGGGGATGCTCGGGCCACGGAGACGAAGGCTTGGCCGATGCCGAGATGGCGGCCGCCCGCCAGGCGGCCCGCGAGGCCTCCGAGGCGGCGGCGCTTGCCGAGGCTGAGACGTCGGTCGAGGTCACGCCGGGCGCGGGGTGCGACTGGTCGGGCTGCAAGCTTCGCCTGGGCATCGACGTTGGCTCCACCACGGTGAAGCTTGCCGTGCTCGACGAGCAGGGAAAGCTCGTCTATGCCAGCTACCAGCGCCACCACACCGACGTGCGCGCCACCGTGAAAGCCCTGTTCCGCGCGGCGTCCGAGGTCTTCGGCGATGCGAGCCTCGAGGTCGCCATCACGGGCTCGGGAGGCCTGCTGCTCTCCCAATGGCTGGGGCTTGAGTTCGTGCAGGAGGTCATCGCTTCCAAGACGGCCGTGCAGGCCTTCGAGCCCAAGACCGACGTCGTCATCGAGCTTGGCGGCGAGGACGCCAAGATCATCTATTTCGACAACGGCATCGAGCAGCGCATGAACGGCACATGCGCCGGGGGCACAGGCGCCTTCATCGACCAGATGGCGTCGCTTCTGCACACCGACGCATCCGGCCTCAACGAGCTTGCCAAGAAGTCGACCATCATCTACCCCATCGCCTCGCGCTGCGGCGTGTTCGCCAAGACCGACGTGCAGCCCCTGCTCAACGAGGGTGCCAAGCCCGAGGACGTCGCCGCGTCCATCTTCCAGTCGGTCGTGACGCAGACCATCTCCGGCCTTGCGTGCGGCCGCCCCATCCGCGGGCACGTCGCGTTTCTGGGCGGCCCCTTGCAGTACCTCTCCGAGCTGCGCAAGCGCTTCCGCGTGACGCTCGACCTCGACGACGAGCACATGATCTGCCCGGCCAACGCCCACCTGTTCGTGGCGAGCGGCGCGGCCCTGGCGGCCGTCTCCGGCAAGCTCTCCACGCTGCCCAAGCTCATCGAGGAGCTCGACGGCCTGGGCGACATCCAGGGCAGCGAGGTACAGAGGCTTGCCCCGCTCTTCGCCACTGCCGCCGACAAGGCCGAGTTCGACGCGCGCCACGGTGCCCAGGTCGTTGCGCACGGCGACCTCGCAAACTACAGGGGCCGCGTGTTTATCGGCATCGACGCCGGCTCCACCACCATGAAGGGCGCGGTCATCGGCGAGGACGGCGAGCTGCTGCGCACCTGGTACGGCCCCAACAAGGGTGACGTCCTCGGCACGGCCCGCATCCTCATGGACGACTTCTACGACGCCCTTCCGCAAGGCTGCACCGTGGGCCACGTCACCTGCACGGGCTATGGCGAGGGCCTGCTCATCGAGGCCCTGCATGCCGACTCGGGCGAGATCGAGACAGTTGCCCACCTGCGCGGCGCCAACGAGGTGCTGCCCGGCGTGGAGTTCATCCTCGACGTGGGCGGCCAGGACATGAAGTGCCTGCGCGTGAAGAACGGCGTCATCGAGCACATCATGCTCAACGAGGCGTGCTCCTCGGGCTGCGGCTCGTTCATCAGCGCCTTTGCCGACTCCATGGGCATGACGGTGCAGGACTTCGCCGCCGCCGCGCTCACGGCCGAGCATCCGGTGGATTTGGGCAGCCGCTGCACGGTGTTCATGAACTCGCGCGTGAAGCAGGCCCAGAAGGAAGGCGCCACGGTGGGCGACATCTCCGCCGGCCTTTCCTACTCGGTCATGAAGAACGCCCTGTTCAAGGTCATCAAGATTCGCGACCCGAAGGAGATCGGCGACAAGGTCATCGTGCAGGGTGGCACGTTCCTGAACGACGCCGTGCTGCGCGCCTTCGAGCTGCTCACGGGCAAGCAGGCCTTCCGCCCCGACATCTCGGGATGCATGGGCTGCTACGGCGCGGCGCTGCTCGCACGCGACCGTGCGGGCAAGGACGGCACCTCGACCCTTCTCTCCAAAGACGAGATCGACAACCTCCAGGTCGCGCACAAGTCGGCGCGCTGCGGCCTGTGCTCCAACCGGTGCCTCCTCACCATCTCCGACTTCGGGGGCGGCCGCCGCTTTGTCACGGGCAACCGCTGCGAGCGCGGCGCGGGCCACAAGAAGGCCGGCTCCGACGCCCCTAACCTCTTCAAGCAGAAGAACGCCCTGCTTTTCGACCGTGAGAGCCTGCCGGCAGACACGGCCCCGCGCGGCACCGTCGGCATCCCCCGCGCCCTGGGCATGTACGAGGACTATCCCTTCTGGCACAAGATGTTCACCGAGCTGGGCTTCTCGGTCGTGCTCTCCGCGCCCTCCACGAAGGCGACCTACGAGGCCGGCATCGAGTCCATGCCCTCCGAGTCGGTCTGCTACCCGGCCAAGCTCTCTCACGGCCACGTTATGGACCTCATTGGCCGCGACGTCGACTTCATCTGGATGCCCAGCGTGCGCTGGGAGCGCCAGGAGGACGAGGGCGCGGGCAACTGCTACAACTGCCCCATCGTCATGAGCTACCCCACCGCCCTCAAGCTCAACATCGACGAGCTGGAGCAGCGCCACGTCGAGTTCATGAACGACTTCGTGCCCTACCACGACGCCGACGAGCTCAAGCGCCGCATCTTCGAGCTCATTGACGGCAAGCGCTGGATCGACGCCCAGCAGGGCCTTGGTCGCTTCAAGGGCGAGCGTATCACGAAAGACGAGGTCAGCCGTGCCATCGATAAGGCATGGGAGGAGTCCGAGCGCTTCCATGACGCCATGCCCAGGGCTGGCGGCGCGGCAGCGCGGCCCGACAGCTCCAGGAACCCGCCACCCAGGAAGAAGACCGTGCCCCGGTCCGGCCCGCTGCCGAACTCGCGGTAGATGGCCAGCCCGAGTGTGTCGCGGTAGAACACCCGGCTGCGCTCGGGGTCGGTTGGGTGCAGCAGCACGCGGCTGCTCAACACGTCCATGCACGCCATGATCGCCCAGCAGACGCCCCCGGGCTCAACGCTCCGGCGCCCGACACGACCGACCAACCCACGGAGAGCACCCACCCGGGATCATCGCAGGGAGACTCTCTCTACACC
>CAKUKJ010000053.1 GCA_934662525.1 uncultured Coriobacteriales bacterium
GCGGCGGGTTCGGCCATGCGCCGTTTACGCATGCCGGACGTCTGTAGGCAAGTCACCCGAACCGACACGGGGTGACACAGACCATAGGGAGACCCCCCAATGACGAGCGTTTTGAACGAGCACTCAACGCACACCCACACCTGTGGCGAGCTGCGCGCCAGCGATATCGGAGCCACCGTCACGCTCAACGGCTGGGTTCAGCACCGCCGTGACCACGGCGGCCTCATCTTCGTTGACCTGCGCGACCGCGAGGGTCTCACGCAGTGCACGTTCGACCCGGAGCTTTCCGGCGCCGACGCGTTCCACACTGCCGAGACCATCCGCCCCGAGTGGCCCATCTGCGTAACCGGCACCGTGCGCCATCGTCCTGAGGACACCACGAACCCCAACATGGTGACCGGCGAGGTCGAGGTGCTCGTCACCGACATCAAGGTGATCAACACCTCCAAGACCCCGCCCTTCCAGATTGAGGACGGCATCGATACGGCCGAGGACACGCGCCTTCGTTATCGCTACCTCGACCTGCGCCGTCCCGAGATGCTCAGCAAGCTCAAGGTGCGCGACTCCTTCTGCTGGGGCATGCGCGAGGCCCTGCACAACCGCGCCTTCCTCGAGGTGGAGACGCCCATCCTGTTCAAGTCATCCCCCGAGGGCGCCCGCGACTTCATCGTGCCGAGCCGCATCCAGCCGGGCAACTTCTACGCGCTGCCCCAGTCGCCCCAGCTGCTCAAGGAGCTGCTCATGGTGAGCGGCGTGGAGCGCTACTACCAGGTGGCCAAGTGCTTCCGCGACGAGGACCTGCGCGCCGACCGCCAGCCTGAGTTCACCCAGGTCGACCTTGAGATGTCGTTCGTGGACATGAACGGCGCCATCGGCCTGCTCGAGGACGTGCTCAAGGACGCCTTCGCCCATGTGGGCGTCGAGCTTCCCACGCCCCTTCGCCGCATGCCCTACTGGGAGGCCATGGACACCTATGGCTGCGACAAGCCCGACACGCGTTACGGCATGCACCTGGTGGACGTCACCGACGTCTTCAAGAGCTCGCAGTTCAAGGTGTTCGCCAGTGCGGCGAACACCGAGGGCCAGGTCGTGAAGTGCATCAATGCCAAGGGTGCCGGCGCCTGGACCCGCGGCGAGATCGACCAGCTCCCCAAGGTCGCCGAGACGTTCGGTGCCAAGGGCCTGGCCTGGATCGCCTTCCGTGAAGACGGCTCGGTCAACAGCCCCATCGTCAAGTTCTTCTCCGACGAGGAGATGGCCGCCCTCAAGGAGCGCGCAGACGTCGAGCCCGGCGACCTCGTGATGTTCGCCGCTTGTGGCCGCGTGCTCGCCGATGAGATTCTGGGCGGCATGCGCACCCATATGGCCAATGCCCTGGGCATCGAGCGCGAGGGCCACGACTTCCTGTGGGTCGTCGACTTCCCCATGTTCAAGTACGATGAGGAAGAGAAGCGCTACGCCGCCGAGCATCACCCCTTCACCCAGCCCTGCTACGAGGATCTCGACAAGATCGAGGACGACCCGCTCTCCGTGGGCTCCTACACCTACGATTTTGTCATGGACGGCTACGAGGCCGGCGGCGGCGGCATGCGTATTCACAACGCCGACCTGCAAATGCGCGTTCTCAAGCGTCTGGGCTTCACCGAGGAGCAGGCCTGCGCCCAGTTCGGCTACCTCATCGAGGCGCTCGGTTATGGCGCGCCCACCCTGGGCGGCTTCGCGCTCGGTCTCGACCGCGTGTGCATGCTGCTCACCGGCAGCGACTCCATCCGTGACGTCATGGCCTTCCCCAAGACTTCTTCGGGCAGCGACCTCATGAGCTCCGCGCCCAGCGAGGTCAGCCTCAAGCAGCTCAAAGAAGTGTCTCTGCGCGTGCTTTAGTTTTGAACTCGCCGTGGTTGCGTTTTGCGATGACCGTGCGCCTCGCGCGCACTCTTGTCGTATGCCGCGCCACGGCGATTCTTGTTTTTGAGGGCTGCAGCAAAACCAGAGGCTGTTGGGCAGTATACTGAAGACGACCTTGAGTGGGCACGTGCACGCAAAGGCGCGGACGTGCCTACTCCGTATGTTAGGAGGCCTCATGGCCCACCTTCGGCTTGAAACGAGCATGCCTGCGTCTTTTGCCGGTCTCGCCTTATGCGCATGTCTGGCGCTGACGCCTTTACTCGCGGTTTCTGATGCCTGCGCCGACACGGTTTCGACGACGGGCGAGGCCTTTGTGGCTAACGTTGGGGAAGACGCCGTGCTGCAACCTGCGACAGTGGACCTTCAGACGAAGGTGAGTGTTTCGGGCACCAAGATGGTCGCAGGGGCGTATCAGTTTAAAATCACGCTCGTGGACGGTGCTCCCGAGCCTTCTATCACTATGGCCGTGAACGACGAGGATGGAAACGTGTCGTTTGGCACGGCGTCGTTTACGAAGGCGGGGACCTATACCTACAAGGTGGTTCAGGTGCCTGGCGACGCCGAGGGCATGGCCTATGATGATTCAACCATAACCTTTAAGGTGACAGTGAAAGAGAACGCCGAGCACACCGCTCTCGTAGGGGAGGTGAGGGCCTCCTCGTCCAAGGGTTTTGCCAACAAGTACAAGAAGCCCTCGGCATCGGCCTCGGATGCCGCTGATGCGACGTCTCCTGAAGACTACAAGGCCGCGTCTGCAATCGTCACGGCCACGGTGACGCAAGCCTCAGGCAAACCGGCGGCGGGCAGCATGTCGTTCGACGTGGTTGACGAGGACGGCAGCGTCGTGACCACGGGGACGAACGACGCGAACGGAACCGTGCGGTTCTCTGCCATCGAACTCGCCGAGGCGGGCGACTACACGTATTCGGTTCAGCCTTCTGAGGGGGCGACGGTGTCTGCCGTGGCGTCGAGCGGCCAGGCGCAGTCCTTCCGGGTCGAGGTAAAGGTCGAAGACACGGGCACGGGCCTGCTGGCCAGCGTCTCCTACCCCGACGGAAAGCCGAGCTTTACGGTCAGTGGCACCGTGACGAAGGAGAAGCTTGCCAACTCCAACTCCAACTCCGACTCAACGAGCGCCGACGCACAAAGTGCCGACCAGGATGCCAGCCTGACGGGCGTCGGCGCCTCGTTCGGCATTTCTCCTGTGGCCGTCATCGCTGCCGTGGCGGGTGTCGCGGTGCTTGCCGTTGCCGTGGTCTGTATCGTCCGGCTCCAGGGCAGGGGCGCCAAGAAGCCGGGCGCACATGCGACGGGGGAGACCAAACTCTCCCATGCCGCTCGGCCCATGCATGCCATCGACCCTGCTGCACCGACGATTCCGTCGGTTTCGCAGGAGTCTGGTTTGAATGAATCGGCCGAAGTGAACAAGCCTGACGACGATTCGACCTCACGGTAGGTCGCTTCTCTCGCACCGTCTGCTTGAGCACCGTCTGCTTGAATTGCCGTCCATAAAGAACCGTTTTCGCCTAAGGCGGGATGCTGCAACGTCGGTATCCCGCCTTTTTTTGTCCAGACGTTGGATTCGAGATTGACACTTATAACTTTTTGCATTGAATAGCGCAAAAAAACTTTACCTACGCAAACCTTAACGTTAGAATACCTTCTGTTTTGTTAACTTTGTCAATCTCGCACACGCGAGCAAGAGACGAGAGGGAGAAATCATGTCGGGAGCGCTTCCCCTTTCCATGGCCCAAGGCGGCCGTGTCATGCATGTCGAGTCTGTCCACGGCAACGACGAGATGCATCGCCATCTTGAGTCGCTCGGCTTTGTGGACGGGGCCGAGCTCGAGGTGGTTTCGCAGGGCGGCGGCACGGTCATCGTGACCATCAAGGGTTCACGTCTGGGACTTAACGAGCAGACCGCTCGTCACGTCTACGTGATGTAACAGCAATTATTTGTCAAGGTTGAGAGGAGGAACGAGATGAAGACACTGCGCGAAGTCCCCGTGGGCGGCGACGCCACCGTGGTGCGCCTGGCTGGCCAGGGCGCCCTCAAGCGCCGCATCATGGACATGGGCATCACAAAGGGCGCATCGGTGCACGTCCGCAAGGTTGCCCCCCTGGGCGACCCCATTGAGGTCACCGTGCGCGGCTATGAGCTTTCGCTGCGCAAGGACGAGGCTGAGAACGTGATCGTCGAGGAATAAGCCCCTCACGTTGTGTTCGGCTACACGAAGACAGGCCGTATGGCCTGCAGGTGGGGCAATCCGCTCCACCGGCAATCCCCAGGAAGGATCAAAACGTGAGCATTCAAGTTGCTCTCGCCGGTAACCCCAACTGCGGCAAGACCACGCTCTTCAACCGCATTACCGGTGAAAACGGCTACGTCGGCAACTGGCCCGGCGTCACCGTTGAAAAGAAGCAGGCAAAGCTGCTCGGCGACAAGGACGTCGTCGTCACCGACTTGCCCGGCATCTACTCGCTGTCGCCCTATTCGCCTGAGGAGGTTTGTTCGCGCGACTACCTGGTCAACGACCGTCCTGACGTCGTGATCAACCTCGTGGACTCCACGAACATCGAGCGCAGCCTGTATTTGACCACGCAGATTCTCGAGCTCGGCCTTCCGGTCGTCATCGGCCTGAACATGACCGACCTGCTCAAGAAGAACGGTGACGTTGTTGACACCGCGAAGCTTTCCGAGATGTTCGGGTGCCCCGTCTACGAGTGCTCCGCACTGCGTGGCACAGGCGTTGACGAGGTGATCGCCGCCGCAAAGAAGGCCGCCGCCGCAAAGAAGGCCGCCGCGCCCACGGTCAAGTTCTCCGACAAGCTCGAGGGCGCCCTGTCCCAGATCGATGAGATTGCCGGCGATGCCGCCCCTGCGGCCCTCAAGCGCTGGTACTCCGTCAAGCTGTTCGAGGGCGACGAAACCGCGATCAAGCAGCTCAAGCTCTCTGCGGACAAGCAGACCAAGATCAAGGCCATCTCCGCCGCCCTCGAGAAGGAGTTCGAGGACGACGCCGAGTCCATCGTGACCGGCGAGCGCTACGACATGATCGCCTCGGTCGTGTCCGCCTTCCTCAAGAAGGCCCCCAAGAAGGTCACCACGACCGAGAAGATCGACCGCATCGTCACGAACCGCTGGCTGGGCATCCCGATCTTCATTGTCGTCATGTGCCTCGTGTACTACGTCGCCATCGTCACCGTGGGCACGGCGGGCACCGACTGGGCCAACGACGGCGTCTTCGGCGACGGCTGGTATCTGGGCGCAGGCCAGGATGCCTACGATGAGGCGCTTGAGGAGGCCGACGATCCCGACAGCGTCGACCCCAACGACTACGGCACGTACATCAAGGGTATCCCGGTGATTGTGGGCGACGCCCTTGAGAGCGCCAACGTTGAGCCCTGGGTCGAGAGCCTCGTCGTCGACGGCGTCGTGGGAGGCGTGGGCGCCATCCTGGGCTTCGTGCCCCAGATGATCGTCCTCTTTGCGTTCCTTTGCCTGCTTGAGGACTGCGGCTACATGGCGCGCGTCGCGTTCGTCATGGACCGCGTGTTCCGCCGCTTTGGTCTGTCGGGCAAGTCGTTCATCCCGATGCTCATCTCCACGGGCTGCGGCGTTCCCGGCGTCATGGCGACGAAGACCATCGAGAACGAGGCCGAGCGTCGCATGACGACCATGACGACCACGTTCATGCCCTGCGGCGCCAAGGCCCCCATCATCGCCCTGCTCATGGGCGCGCTTGTGGGTGCCGACTCCGAGTCTTGGTGGGTCGTGCCGCTGTTCTACTTCATGGGCATCGCCGCCATCATCATCTCCGGCATCATGCTCAAGAAGACCAAGTGGTTCGCCGGCGAGGCCTGCCCCTTCATCATGGAGCTCCCCGCATACCACATGCCGGCGCTTCGCAGCTACCTGCTGCACATTTGGGAGCGCGTGAAGTCCTTCATCATCAAGGCCGGCACCATCATCTTCGCCGCCACGGTGCTCGTGTGGTTCCTCTCCAACTTCGGTTGGGTCGACGGCGTGTTCCAGATGCTCGACCCTGACATGGAAATCACCGATCCCAATGTCACGAGCTATATGGACTACTCCATCCTGGCGGCCTTTGGCGGTGCCGTGGGCATCATCTTCGCCCCGCTGGGCTTTGATTCCTGGCAGGCCACCTCGATGACCATCACGGGCCTCATCGCCAAGGAGAACGTCGTCTCCACCTTCGGCACGCTGTACAACCTCGCTGACTTCGGTGAGGGCGACGCCGAGATGTGGCAGGCGTTTGCCAGCATGGTTTCCAGCAGTGGAGCCCTCATCGCCTTCGGTGCCTTCAACCTGCTGTGTGCCCCGTGCTTTGCGGCCATCGGCACCATCCGCAAGCAGATGAACTCCGGCAAGTGGTTCTGGATTGCCATCGGTTACGAGTGCGCCTTCGCCTGGGTCGTCGCGCTCATGATTAACCAGTTCTACAACCTCTTCGCGCTTGGACAGTTCGGTGTATGGACGGTTGTTGCCTTTGTCTTCCTTGCACTTATGCTCTTCCAGCTGTTCCGCCCCATGCCGAAGTTTGACAAGGCTGAGTAGCGTTACAGTAGGCGTGTAGATTAGCCAACTAGAACCATCAAAACGGGGTCGGGGGCTTGAGCCTTCGACCTCGTTTTCGTATAAGGGGGTCGTACGGAAATGAACCCGCAGACGCTTGTCGTCCTCATCGTTCTCGCTGCGCTCTTGTTCCTTGCGGTGCGCTACATCAAGCGCAGCGGAGGGGATGGGCACTGCACGGGCTGCAATGAGGAAGGGTGCTCGGGCCATGGGGTGGCGGGCTCTTGTCCCTCTGTAGGCAAGGCGCTCGACGACGTGGACCGCAAGCTCGGCTCGCTTGCAGGCGATGGGGAGAAAGAGTAGGGGCCCTTGGCCGGTGTGCCCTGCAACCCTGCGGTAACATTCCTGTGGCAAAGTACGGTGGAGTTCTGTCTGAGCGCCCGCACGTTTGCGTGCGACGTAATAGTGAAGGGAGTTGCCGCGCTATGGTCGAGGCGAATGAAACCGACTTTGATGAGGCGAAGGCCAGCATGCTCCACGAAGACATAGAGTTTGTCTTGCGCACCGTTGAGGAGCGCGACGTCCATTTCATACAGTTCTGGTTCACCGACACGCTTGGCAACCTCAAATCATTTGCCGCCACATCAGGCGAGCTCGACGATGCGCTTGAGGAGGGCTTGGGCTTCGATGGGTCGAGCGTTGCCGGGTTCTCTGCGGTGGAGGAATCCGACTGCGTCGCCGTGCCGGATCCTTCGACGTTTCAAATCTTGCCATGGCGGCCGCAGGAGAAGGGCGCGGCGCGCATGTTCTGCGACATCAAGATGCCAAACGGAGAGCCGTTTGAGGGCGACCCCCGTGCGGTGCTGCGCCGCGTGTGCGACGATGCCTATGACCATGGCCTTGTGTGCAGCCTGAGCCCGGCCATCGAGCATTTTTACTTCAAGGACTCCAACGGTGTCGAGCCGCTTGACTGCGGCGGATATTTTGACAACATGCCGCTTGACTCGGGCAACGACCTGCGCCGTGAAAGCGTCCTCATGCTCGAGCGCATGGGAATTCCGGTGGAGTACTCCCACCATGAGAACGCCCCTTCCCAGCATGAGATTCACCTGCGCTATGCCGACGCATGCTCCATGGCCGACGCCGTGATGACGCATCGCCTCGTTGTGAAGCAGGTTGCGCAGGCCCATGGTTGCTATGCGTCGTTCATGCCCAAGCCCAGCGCGGCCTATGACGGTTCGGGCATGCACCTGCACCTGGCGTTGCACGACCTCGACGGCACGAACCTGTTCTTCGACCCCGAGGATCCCGACGGCTACCAGCTGTCGCAGACCGCCAAATACTTCTTGGCCGGCCTTTTGCGCTATGCCCCTGAGTACACGCTGCTTACAAACCAGTACGTCAACTCCTACAAGCGTTTTGTGAGCGGTTTTGACGCACCTTTGTACGTGACGTGGGCGCCTGCGAACCGCTCGGCCCTTGTGCGCGTGCCGCATTACAAGGCCGGCAAGGTGCTCTCCTCCCGTCTCGACCTGCGCAGCCCCGACCCTGCCTGCAACCCCTATCTTGCGTTCGCGGGGGTTTTCGCCGCAGGGCTGCGCGGACTGTCTGAAAAACTGCCCTTGCCGGCGGCCCTGCCTCAGAATGTGGCGAAGATGAGCGAGGCCGAGATTGCCGAGCTTGGCATCAAGCGCCTGCCGTCCACGCTCGGCGAGGCGATTGAGAACTTCGAAAACTCCGCGCTGATGCGCGAGGTGCTTGGCGAGCATGTCTTCGATTACATCGTGGCTCAAAAGAAGGCCGAGTGGGCCGAGTATTGCTCGCATGTGGGCGCTTGGGAACTCGGTCACTATCTTCCCATTCTGTAAGGAGGCGGCAGGCTATGGAAAAGATTGCAAGCTTCACGGTCAACCATGAGGACCTTGAGCCGGGCGTTTACGTCTCGCGCAAGGATCGTATCGGGGCAGAGTGCGTTACGACGTTTGACATTCGGGTGACTCAGCCCAATGACGAGCCTGTCATGGGCACGGCCGAGGTTCATACAATCGAGCACCTCGGGGCGACGTTTCTGCGCAACGACCCCGCATGGCGCGACCGCACGGTCTATTTTGGGCCGATGGGCTGCCGCACGGGCTTCTACGTTATCTTTGCCGGCGATTTGGAGAGCAAAGACGTCATCGACGTGCTGACTCGCATGTTCGAGTTTGTGCGCGATTTCGAGGGCGACATCCCCGGTGCCGCCCCTCGCGACTGCGGCAACTGGCGCGACCAGAACATCGACTTCGCGCACTGGTACGCCCGTCGCTTCCTTGACAAGACGCTCTATTGCATTGACGAGGCGCATATGAACTACCCGGCATAGCGGAGGGGGGATGCCCCACCTCCTGCTTTTCCGCCCCGTCCGTCATTGATTTCTGCCTGCATTGCAAAGACCCCGCCGGATTTGCTCCGGCGGGGTCTTTTTTGGCTTATCGGCCGTTGACGTGTGCGACTTTGGCCTTACAGTCCTGCAAACCAGGCGTTGACATCTGCGGCGCAGCGAACGCCTTCGTCGATGGCATTTACCACGAGGCTCGCCCCATGGCGTGCGTCACCGCAGACGAAGAAGCCGTCGCGGCCGGCCACGCGGAACATCCTGGCGCCGTCATTTGCCATGCACACGGGCAAGCGACGCGTCCCGTTCGTCATGGCGATGCCCAACGCCCCGAACGCCTCGGCCTCGGGCCCGGCAAAGCCGCGGGCCACCAGCACCAGATCGGCGGGAATGAGGCGCTCGGTGCCAGGTATCGGCTGCGGCTTGCCGGCGTGCCAACGCACCTCGCAGACGCGCAACTGACGGGCATGGCCCCCATCGTCGGCGATTACCTCGAGCGTGTTCGTCGACCACAGGCGCGGGTCGCCGCCTTGCACGGCGGCCGCCTCCGCCTGTCCGTAGTCGGTCGTGTATACGTTTGGCCAACAGGGCCATGGGTTGTCGGTCGTGCGGCAGGCGGAAGGAGCGGGGTGGTACTGCAGCTGCGTGACGCTCTTGGCGCCCTGGCGAAGCGCCGTCGCAAGGCAGTCGGTGCCCGTGTCTCCGCCGCCCACGACGACGACGTCGAGGTCGCGTGCGTCAATCGCAGACGCGCTTGAGCCGTTGAGCACGGCCTTGGTGGCTGCGGTGAGGTAGTCGAGCGCCAACACGACGCCCTCGCTGCTCGCGCCCGGCACATCGAGCGTGCGTGCTTTTGTGGCGCCTGTGGCGACGACGACCGCGTCAAACTCGCCTGCGATTTGCGACGAGGCGGGCGTGTTGAGCGCAACCTTGCATCCAGCCTGCTCCAAAAGTCCGACGCGCCGCATAACGACGTCTTTGGGCAGCTTCATGCAGGGTATGCCGTACATGAGAAGTCCGCCTGGCCTGTCGGCCCGCTCAAAGACCGTGACGTCGTGCCCCTTTTGCGTGAGCTGCCAGGCGCAGGCAAGGCCTGCCGGCCCCGACCCCACGACTGCGACGCGCCTGCCGGTCTTCGTGCGCGCCAGCGGCGCTCCGACCCAGCCTTGCGTGAAAGCCTTTTCAGCTATGGCGCGCTCGTTGTCGCGGATGCAGGTGGACTCGTCGTGAAGCCCCAGGTTGCAAGCCTTCTCGCACAGGGCCGGACACACATGCCCTGTGAACTCGGGGAAGGGGTTTGTGAGCGTGAGGCGCTCCCAGGCCTGTTGCCAAAGGCCTCGCCACGCCAGGTCGTTCCACTCGGGGATGAGGTTGTGCAGCGGGCAGCCCGAGATACCCTTGCTGCCGCCAAACGCCAGCCCCGACTGACAGAACGCCACGCCACAGCCCATGCACCGGCCGGCCTGCGTGCGTTGCGTGTCGTCGTCGTTGGCGATTGCGATGTCGTCC
>CAKUKJ010000054.1 GCA_934662525.1 uncultured Coriobacteriales bacterium
CTTCCAGTACCATTCGAGCGTGGCATGGATCGCCCAGATGATGGGCATCAGCTGGGGCGCCCTGGCCGGCTCGTTCCTCGGGCCCTTCGTGTGGGGCCTGTACTCCGGCAAGGTCTCCAAGGCCGCCGTCTGGGCGAGCTTCATCGTTGGCGTGGGCCTCACCACGGGCAACATGATCGCGGGCTTCTTCGGCTGCGCGCTCATCGCGAGTCCCATCAACTGCGGCGCCATCGCCATGGTCGCAAGCCTCATCATCGTGCCGCTTGTGAGCCTCGTGACCCCGAGCGTGCCCTTCGACGTGAAGCCCCCGACCCGCCTGGGTGCCATCGACCGCGAGATGGCCGAGGAGCTGGCCGAGCCTGCGAAGTAAAGCACGCAAGCAGAACCTATAACAAAGCAAGGGCCGCCTCATGCCAAGTCGCACGGGGTGGCCTTCGCTTTTACGCGGGGGAGGTGGCTTTAGGCAGTTCGCTACTCTCTGCTCTCATCCGTTTTGTCTGGCTTGGTTTGACCGCCCGCCGTGCGTTGCTCGTTCCAGGCCAGAAGCATGATGGCGGCCTGAAACGCAATGGTGAGGATGCCGGTGAGCGTGCTGCTGAGGTAGAGCCCGCCCATCATTTCGAAGAGCGTGGAGCAGGCCACGACGCCGCTTGCGAAAATGAACTTGCTGAAGTCTCCGTGTCTGAGGGCGCTTTTGCCGAAGGCCCCTTGGAAGCAGTTGAGCACGCCCTGCACGAGCAGCATGATGCCGCCTGCCGCCATGACGAACGATGCCTGGAGCACCTCGCGGTCGTCGCTCGTCATGTTGAGCGAGGTGGTGCCCGAGATGGTGGACATAAAAGCGGGCAGCCCGAGCAGGCACAAAAGCGACGCCAACACAACCGAGAGGATGCCGATGATGAGCAGGAACCAGACGATGACCCTGAGAATCGTGCGTTTCATGAGGATGCGCTCCTAACGGAGGTTCGAGGCGGGCGGAATGCCGGGTGGGATGGGCGGCGGCTACTCGAAAACGAGCGTGCCATCGTCGCCGGCACATGCGAGCCAGGCCAGGTATGTGGGCAGGTAGTGGCTTGCAAGCACGCGCGAGGCGTCCATGTCGTAGATGAACATGTGGGCGATGGCGCACATCGAGTCGAGCGAGCCCAGGCCTTCGCAAGAGGGCAGCGTCTGGGCCAGCTCGTTTACGGCGTCAGCCACGACCTGGGCGTCTCTCGGATCGCTTGGGCTTTCCAGGCCGAAAGACGCGCGGTAGAAGGTGCGCATGTCGGCATCCGCCTCGTCAAAGCCGGCGTCTCCCTGCCGGGGGAAAGAGCCGCTCTTGCCGTAGCGGGTGTAGCCCCAGGAGGCGAGAGGCAGCTCGGGCACAACGTCGGAGGGTACCAGCAGGTTGAAGATGTTGTCGTAGCGCGCATCGTGGGCGTCGTCGGCCAGTGTCACGCCGGGGCTTGCGAGCGTGTAGGCAAAGACGTCGCCGGAGGCCACGCCAACCTCCTTGTGCAGCTCGCCGTCGTCGAGCTTGGCGGCCAGCAGGTTGGAGACGGCGGCCCCTCGGCTGTGGCCGCATACGAGCACGCAGATGTTGCGGGCATCCTCGTCCGCACCTGCATGCTGGGCGAGGAACGCCTTGAGGTCGTTCATCACCACGGCGGTCGCGGCGGCAAAGCCCACGTGGTCGTCCTCATAGCCGGAGGGCGCGTTGCCCGCGATGTTGAAGTCGCTCAGCCACTCAGACCCATAGGATCCGCGCACGGCCACGACGACGAGCGTTTTGTGCCGGGCGCCGTCGCTTGAGGCGATGCGCTTGGAGGCGATGGTGTAGGCCACGGTGTCGGTCGCGCCGGTGGAGAGCATGGCAAGGTTGTCGGCGATGGTGGAGCGGTGTTCGTAGGAGGTCGTTTGCACGTCGTCAAAGCCTAGCTCGCCGAGGAAGTCGACGACGTCCATGTCGCCGCCCCCTCCGTTGAACGAGTCGGACTCCGAGTTGGCAAATGCTGCAAGGGTTCCGGCCGCCAGGGCCAACTCGGGGTTGTACTCGGCTGCGGGGCCAAAGAACCAGTCGTCGTCCCAGACGAGGTCGTATCCCTGGGCGGCGCCGTCGGTGGCACATCCTATGGCCTGGATGTCGGCGTGGGCGGTGAATCGCCCGGTGGCAGGGGTAGGGTCAGCATTGCTTCCGGACCCCTGCGCATCAGCGAGGTTGACCGTGGCGTTCGTCTCGTCCACCGGGGAGAGGTACATGAACGCGATGGTTTGTGCGAGCCACACTGTGGTGTACACCCCGGCCGACACGAGGAGCATGGCCGCGACGTTGCCGAAGATATGAAGCCAGCGCCGTTGTTTGCGCCGGCTGTTCTGGAAGACCCAGAAGCGCTCGATGGGCCAGCCGAGTACGATGACGAGCAGCCCCGCGATGGTGCGCGCCACCATAACGGGCGCGCCGGCAACGTCTTGCAGCATCCACGACACGCCGAGAAACGCAACGATGGCGCCCAGGGTGAGGGCGAAATAGCGTGTGAGATTGCCATCTTGCTTGAGGGAGTCGCGAAACACCAGGAAGCGCGAGAGGATGTAGTTAAGCCCAAACGCCGCCGACATAAGGAGCGCTCCCAGGGTGAAGTTTGTCACGAAACGCCCATCGGAGAAGTTCCCGACCGCCCAAAAGAAGGCGAGCTTGTAGGCGATGGCGCAGGCAAATACCGCCACGAGGTACTTCACGACCTCGCGGGGGCGTTGCTTGCTCTTAATCACCGCGTCATCTGCCACGCGCGTGTCCGTTTCTCTCACAGTCCAAAAGAAAAAGGGACACCCGCACGGGGTGCCCCTTTGATAGAACCAAAAGGCGGCTCAAGCACATGATACCAGTTGCGCGCCGCAAATCGCGCGCCACGGGCTTGGAAGCAGCCGGTCTACGCCTGCGCGGCCTCGTAGTCTTCCAGAGACTTCTTGCCCACGGTGGCGCGCAGCACAAACAGCACGGCGAGCGTGAGCACGACGGCGATGGGCAGGCAGATGAAGGCGTTGCGCACAAATCCCGCGATGACGAACATCACAAACGAGACGCCGGCCACAGTGAGCGCGTAGGGCAGCTGCGTGTTCACATGCGTGATGTGGTTCACGTTGGCGCCGGCGCTGGCCATGACGGTGGTGTCGGAGATGGGCGAGATGTGGTCGCCGCAGACGGCCCCGGCCAGGCAGGCGGAGATGCCGATGGTCATGAGCGTGGCGTCGGAGTTGGCGAAGATGGCCGTGACGATGGGGATGAGGATGCCGAAGGTGCCCCAGCTCGTGCCCGTGGAGAACGCCAAGAAGATGGCGACGAGGAAGATGATGGCGGGCAGCATGGAGAAGAGGCCCTCAGCGGCGCCTTGCATGAGGCCGGCGACGTAGGTGTCGGCGCCCAGGGCGGTGGTCATGGCCTTGAGGGTGAGGGCGAACGTGAGGATGAGCAGCGCGGGCACCATGGCGGTGAAGCCCTTGGTGACGCAGTCCATGGCCGACTTGAAGGTCACGACGCGGCGAGCCAGCAGGTAGGCGATGGAGACGACGAGCGCGATGATGCAGCCCCAGGGCAGGCCCACGGAGGCGTCGGTGCCGGAGAAGGCGGCCGACAGGTCCATGTAGCCCTCAGTGGAGCTGTCCCAGAAGCCGCCGACGTAGAGCATGCCGGCGATGCAGCACACGATGAGCACGAGGATCGGCACGAGCATGTCCCACAGGTTGGCCTTGGGGTTGGTGACAACCGTCTCCTCCGAGAGCTTGCCCAGCTCGCCGTTGCGGTAGGCCTCAAGCTCGGCTTTGGCCATGGGGCCGTAGTCGAAGCCCATGACGCAGATGCCGATGACGAACACGATGGTCATGAGCGAGTAGAAGTTGAAGGGGATGGCCGAGATGAACAGCTGGATGCCGCTGATGCCGTTGTCGAGGTCGGCGGCGGTGGAGCTCACGGCGGCCGCCCACGAGGAGATGGGGGCGATCATGCAGATGGGCGCCGCAGTGGCGTCGATGATGTAAGCGAGCTTGGCGCGCGAGATGCGGCAGGCGTCGGTCATCGGGCGCATGACGGTGCCCACGGTGAGGCAGTTGAAGTAGTCGTCGATGAAGATGAGCACGCCCAGGGCGAACGTGGCGAGCTGCGCGCCCACACGGGTCTTGACATGCTTGGCCGCCCAGGCGCCGAAGGCCGCCGAGCCGCCCGCCTCGTTCACGAGGGCCACCATGATGCCGAGCATGATGAGGAAGATGAAGATGCCCGCGTTCCATGGGTCGCTTACCGCATGGATGAAGCCCACGGAGACCTCGTCGCCGTCAACGCCCGTGGCGGTGCCCAGGATGAGGTTGTTCAGCGTGTCGATGGGGTTGAAGCCCGAGACGAGCAGCGCGCCCACGACGATGCCGATGAACAGCGAGCTGTACGTCTCTTTGGTGATGAGGGCCAGCACGATTGCCACGAGCGGTGGCACGAGCGACCAGAACGTTCCGACGAACTCCACGTTTCCTCCAATCTGACAGGCTCGACAGCAGCGTCTCTCGGTCCCGTCAGGCGACACGTGGAAGCTTCGCCCGGCCCAGATAGCGCTCCGCCTCTCGGCGACAGTGCGGGGGATGTTCTCCCACGCCCCAGGGCCCGCACGCGGAAACGCACGCGCCCTTCGGCGGCTGCCCCTTTCGCCCAGGCGCACCTTTCCGGGTGCCTGCGGCCGGCTTGTCGCCTCCGCATGCCTGGCGCTACTCATGTTCGCCGCGCCTCTATCGTGCCTTCTTACAAAGACATGGGGATAGTACGCCCCGCGCGCGCAGGAGGGCGCGTGAATGTGTGGATTTGGAAAACCTCAACGCCGAGTGCATAAAACGCGCAGGAGGCGGGCGGTGCGGACGGGGAGCGATTGGTGTGTTCCTTGCGGCAATCGTCAATCTTCTTCGGATTCCGAATAAGATTGAACGGAATCTTCTTCGCTGAGCGAATAAGATTTGCTACAATCTTCCTCGTTGAGAGAATAAGATTGGACACACAATGTTTGAATCCCTCGTTGCCGAGTATCTTGATTTCGAAGTCCCCGAGCTTATGGGGCGCGATGCCTTGCCGCTTGACCTGCCCTTTCCTGCGCGCGCCAATCCAGTGTTTACCATCACGGGCGTCCGCCGGTGCGGCAAGACCTATTTCATGTACCAGAACATGCGGGCTCTGCTTGATGCTGGGGTTGCGCGCAATCTGCTCTTTCATTTCTCCTTTGATGATGACCGCATCATGCCCTATGGCGACCAGACGGCCTCCGAAATACTTGAGGCGTATTACAAGCTGGTGCCTCAGGCACGCCAGGGTTGCTACCTCTTTTTCGACGAGATTCAGGACGTGCCGCATTGGGCCAACTTCATCCGGCGCGTTGCCGAGAGGGAGAACGTCACCGTCGTGCTCACGGGCTCATCCTCCAAGCTGCTTTCGTCAGACATCCCGACGGTCTTTCGTGGCAGGTCGCTCACGAAGGAGATGTGGCCGTTCAGTTTCCGGGAGTTTTGCAGGTTCCGGGGGTTGGCGGGGCCGAGGTACGAGGGGGCATTCTCGGCTCAAGAGAAGGCGGGCCTCGAGACGGCGTTTGAAGACTACCTCGCGGTCGGCGGGTTTCCTGCCGTACAGAAGCTGGCGACGCTCGACCGAATTCAGCTGTTGCAAGGCTATGCGTCTCAAATTGTCGCGAAAGATATCGTCGAGCGTTTTGGAACGGCCTCGCCGCGTGTGGCAGAGCGGTTCTCGCGCAGCGCCTTGCGCTCGACGGGGCTCAAGCTTTCGGTGAACGCGCAGCTTAAAGCCTTGCGTGCGGCGGGGATCTCCGTCTCGGCCGAAAAGCTCTATGCCCTGCTCGACGACTTTGAGGACGCGCACTTGCTCTTCAAGGTGAGCGATTACACGCTGTCGATAAAAGACAACCCCAAGTCGTCCTACAAGGTCTATTCTGTAGACCCAGGCCTTGCTCTTGCTGTGGCCCCTGCAAGCCACCTCGACCTCGGTCAGCGACTGGAGACGGCAACGTTCATCGAGCTCAAGCGCAGGTATGGGATAAGCCGAGAGAACCTCATCGCCAGCTACAGCGCCGTCGACTGTCCCAAGGTCGATTTCGTGGTAGGCGATATCGCGCTTGAGAGACAGTACCGGCTCATCCAGGTCGCCGTGCGCTCGGGCGTGCAGGACCTCGGGGCCGAGCTGTCGAAGAAATACCGCAGCGAGATTGGCAACCTTGAGAAGGCCATGGCCCTGTGCGGCCTTGCTGAGGGCACCCTCATCACGCTCGATGAGGAAGGCGAGGTGAAGTGCCTCGCCGGGACCATCAGGCTTACTCCGGCGTGGAGGTGGTTTTGGGAGACGGGGGAGTAGGAGGGTTTGAGGGGCATGAGGCGCATGGGGCAAGGTGCCTCGCACTCTCTCGGGCCAGGCCGCCGTGGGCTGCTACGAGCGCGCCGCCCTGCTCTCCATGCCGTAGCCCCTTTGGGGACATTGGGGGCAGTGCGGCGCTATGTCAACGGTGGTCTAACAGAGAGTTGCCGAAAACGCCCAAAGCAAAAAGCCTCCCATCTTTTGGACGACTCTACGTGTCCAAAAGATGGGAGGCAATTTATCGGGGCTTCCTTGTACGCCCTTGCTTTTCTCTACCGAGGCGTTGCTACTCCATCACCATGTTGTCGGCGACGGTGGCTTCACCCGCGCGGTAGGTGTGGCAGTTGTCGCAGGCAGAGACGTTGCCGGCGAGCTGCTCGGGCGTGTACAGCGAGCTGCCGCCGTGCACCGAGTCGTAGGGGTCCCAGCTGCCCAGGTCGCGGGCCGCCTCCACGGTGGCCTCGTCCACCGCGTCGCCCGTGCCGTATGCGGTGAGCGCGGGGGCGTTGCCCTCCACGATGGGGCCCTCGTCGATCGTGCCGTTGACGGCGCTCTCGGCCGCCACGTAGCCGAACGTCACCGCGCGGCCGATGGAGGTGCCGGGGATGTGGCGGGGGTAGTTGCCCGCGAAGAAGTTGCCGCTGACGTTGCCGCAGGCAAACAGGCCCGGGATGGGCATGTCGTCGCAGTCGAGCACCGAGCAGTTGCCGTCGATGGTGAGGCCGCCCACCGTGGCGAGCACGTTGCTGTTCGACGTGAGGGCGAAGTAGCGGCTGCCCGTGAAGGGGATGGTGGTCGAAAGGTCTCGGCCGAAGCGCTCGTCCTTGCCCGCGTCGAAGCCGGCGTTGTAGTCGGAGACGGTCTGCGCCAGGCCGGCCCCGTCGATGCCGCAGGCCTGTCCGAGCTCCTCGGGCGTGGCGGCCTCGTAGAGCCAGCCCTTGCCCTTGAACTCATCGAGCGTGGCGTCGTCGAGCATGCCGTCGGCCATGGTCTCGTCGAAGACGTACCAGCAGTTCTTGCCCCATGCGGGCTGGGCGTTCTGCGCGTTGGACACGCTCTGGAACGGCAGGTCCTCGCGCACGAAGCGCGCGCCGCGCCCGTTTACGAGGATGCCGAAGTACACGGCGTTCCAGGTGCGCGAGTCGTCGAAGGAGTCGGGGTTGCCCCAGCGGAAGTTCATGACCGGCTGCGGCACCGGGTCCATCTGTGCGCCCACGGCCAGACCCATCATGTGGCCGTCGCCCGTGGTGCCCCAGCCCGGGTTCCACCAGGAGGAGGTGGCGTAGTCCTCCGGGCGCGTCCAGGCCTGCATCATCTCGGGGTTGCAGTCGTAGCCGCCCGTGGCCAGGATAACGCCCTTTGCGGCCTCGACCTTGAAGTACCCGTCGGCGTCCTTGGCGATGACGCCGGTCACGCGGCCCGAGTCGTCCTGCGTGAGCTGCACGGCGGGGGTGGAGAAGCGCATGTCCACGTTGCTGTAGGCGCTCTTGGCGACCTGCTGCATTTCCAGGCACACGTAGATGCCCGACAGGCCCGAGCGCACGCCGGCGTCCTCGGGCAGGGCCGGCGAGTCGTAGAAGCCCAGCTCGGTGTCGATGAGCGGGGTGAGGGCGGGCATGCCGCAGGTTGAGCTCTCCTGCTCGACCTTGGTGATGACGAAGCCGTTCTGGCCCTTGTCGAGCATCTCCTGCCAGAAGTCCGTGGCCTCGCCGGAACGGTCGCAGTAGGTGTGCGCCGGCTCGGGACGGCAGCGCCAGTAGGCGGAGCGCTGGATCTCGTCGAAGAGCGCCGTCTTGTCGATCTCGGTTCCCTTCTGGCATTTGGCCCCCGCCGCGCCGAAGCACTCGAAGCAACCGCGGCCCTTCGTCATCTTCTCGAGGATGAGGGTGTTCGCGCCCATGTCTGCCGCCTTGAGGCCGGCGATGAGGCCGCCCACGCCGGCGCCCACCACCACGACGTCGAACTGCTCGGTGCGCGCGATCTCGCCGTCGGCGATGGTGCGCGACTCGTAGGCGATGGGGCCGCGGGGGCCGGGGCACGTGGCGGCGCGGGCGGGCATGGCGTTGACGCCGCCGGCGTAGATGTTGAGGTAGTCGGCGGCGGAGGCGGGCTGGGCTCCCTCGGTTGCGTCGGCGGCCGTGCTTGCGGTGTCCGCCAGGGCGGACGCGGCGCCTGCCACGGCCAGCCCGGCGCCTGCGACGCCGGCTGCCTGGATAAACGAACGACGAGAGACGGTGCTCATCCGATTCCCTTTCCCTTGGTCTATTTAATACCGTACACCGTACGGATACAACGTAATGTACACTGTACGGAGACGATTATCAAGCTTTTTAAAAGGCAGCTTCATATCTGGCCGAGAAGGGGGCCGCGCATGAGCTGCACATGCGGGGCTTTGGTTGTCGGCTTGTTGTTGCAGGGCGCTGCCGTCGCAGGTGCGGTAAGGTGTGTCCCTCAAAAGCGTCTCGCTCAGTCGCAAAGAGATGAAACCCTGGCACAAGGAGGTGCGTGCATGGCGGAAAGGGCGAAGAGACCGGGCGCTGCCCCGGGTTTTACGCGCGATGACATCCTCGTCTGCGCGCTCAGGTTGGCTGACGAGGGCGGCATCGAGGCGGTGAGCGCGCGCAAGCTTGCTGCTGCGCTGGGGTGCGCTCCCATGACGCTCTACACATATTTCTCGGGCATTAATGAGATTCATGCAGGTGTGGTGGCGCTGGCGTTTCGCGAGGTAGACGCCGACCCCGTGCCCGGCGAGCGCTGGGACGACACGCTGCGGCGCACGATGGGGTCGATTCGCGCGATGCACCTGCGGCATCGCCATGCAGACCTCTACAAGGTCGAGACCGGGGGCTATTCTGGGGCGCTTGCCGAGCATACGGCCCGAATCTATGGCTTGCATGAAGCGCAGGGCATTCCCGCATCAGTCCTCAGCCGCGCCTGGTGCGTGATCGATGCGTTCCTTGGCGGTTTCATTCCGGCCGAGTTGGCCGAGCTCAACGCCAACGTTGTCCATCCCGACCCTGAGGGCCGCACATGGATGCAGACGGCCGAGACCGCCTACACCGAAGAGTCGTTCAAGAGCGGCGTGGAAATCATCGTCGCCGGCATCCGCGCCCTCGCCGCCCCCGACCCTTGCGAGTGGAGGACGCCGGTTGAGTAGAGGGCTGCCAGGGGGTGCTTCCCGCTGGCCTGGCGGTTTGGCACCCCGGAAACGACCGAGGTCTGGTTCGTGCGGTGGGCATGCGGTGCTTCCTGGAGGTCTGGCGGCGTCGCTTCAAGAGGGCGTAGCCCCGAGACATGCCTCCTTTTGGACGAGAATGCCGTTTTGCCTGCAGCAAATCCCGCTCCCTGCGCGACTTGGAAACTGCTCGCAGCCTTTACCAGGCCTTTTTGCAGGCTGTTGAAATCCAACCAAAAAAATCTGCAGGCAAAACGGACTTTTCATCCAAGTTGCCTGGGTGGGAAACGCCCAACGCGGTCCGTTGCGCGAGGTGCCTCCTATTCTCCCGTTTCCGCCTGCTCGCAGGCGTAGACCCAGAAACGCCGGGCGGCGGGGGTGCGCCGGGAGTCGCGCCGACGCACGGCGTAGGTGCCGAACACGGCAGACTCGGGCGTGTCGAGCGGCAGCACGCGCGAGTCCGCATGGCGCGCCTCGTTGTCTTGGATGCGGTCGGGGAAGGCGAAGCACAGCGCATCGTGTTCGCGGGCGAGCTTCATGAGCATGTCGGTGTTCGACGAGGTGGCGGGAATCTCGATATGGGCGCCCACCTTCTCGCAGGCGCTCACGATATAGCGGTGCAGGTGGTTGAGCTTGCCGGCGGTCACCAGGCGC
>CAKUKJ010000055.1 GCA_934662525.1 uncultured Coriobacteriales bacterium
CACCTGGGTGTACCCGCCCCCCTCGATGGTCTCGCGCACGAAGTAGATATAGGGGTACCCGTCGGGGTCGTACTTGGCCAGCCTGAATTCCTTGTCGGCATATCCCGCACGTATCGCCTCGCCGATCTCAACGCTCGCCTCGTCGTATGAGGTGACGTACCTCACCTTCTCGCCGGTGTCGGTATACACCCACTCGTCGCTTTCGGCCGTGGCCGTGGAGCTGCCCAGGGCCGCGTTCTCCTCTGCGGTCATGGTGAGCGTGATGAAGTTGCCGTCCGCGCCCTGCACCTGGGTTGCCTGCCTGGAATCCGCCCCTTCGCGCGAGGAGAAGCGCCACAGCGAGTACGTCGTGGCCGGGCGGGCGCTGGGGTCGTCGTCTTGCCAGTACTTCGTGGCGTCGAAGCTCGTGGTGCCGGCATGCGTGATGGTCACCGTGCCGCCGTTGAAGGCCGCCGTCCTGTCGCCGGCGTGGTTGGGAGAGGAGCTGTTGTCATACCACACCTGGTAGTAGTCGGTGTAACCGTCCACCGACTCGGCATGGGGCTCCAGGTGCTCAAGGCGCTGCACCAGGCGCGTTTGGTTGGGCGAGTACATCGTGGAGAGGATCTCGAGCGTGTAATGGGTGTGCGTGGGGTCGTCTGGGTCGGGCACCAGGGTCGCGCGCTTGCGGAAGAACTCGGCGATGCTCTCGTCGCCTTCGTTTTCGCTCTTCTTGATGACCGTCTTGCCGTCCGTGCCCTCAAGCACCGTCCAGGTCTCCTTGGAGGCGTATGCGGAAATCCAGTCCTCGATGTCCTGATAGCCCACGAAGTTGCCGTCAGCGTCGTAGCAGTTCTCAGTGTCGTTCGCAAGCTCGTCGCCGATGTTGAGCTTGAAGTTGATGCTCACCTTGTCAACAAGCTGGAAGCATTCCTTTTCGAAGGCGATGTTGACGCCCTCAAAATGGTCGTTCTCGGCAACCTTGTATCGAGGGGTGCCCGTCTCGTCGGCGTACACGAACGCGCCGTCCACGACGTCCACCGCAGAGCCCTCGCCTGCCTGCCCGCTTTGCGCCGCATCCGTGGCCGCAGGATGGCCAATGGAGTAGGTCACCTTCTTGGTCTTGGCTGTATCCCACACGGGGACCTTGTTGCCGTCGGCGTCGAGCTTGGGGGTGCCGTCGGCGCTCTGCTCCCACACAGGGTTGCCCTTGGCGTCGAGCTTCTGCGTCGTGGAGGTGACTCCAGACGGATAGGAGGTCTCAGAGACGGCACGGTACTCGTTGACGCTCAGGTCGCCGGCACCGGCGTCTTTGGCGCTCAAAACGCTCACGAGCTTGCGGTTGCCGTCGGCCGACCACGCGCCATTCGCGCGGATGGCATCGAGGTCTGCCTGGGTCAGCCCAAGAAGCTCAGCGGCCTCGGCAGAGACGGTCTGGCCGTCTTCCTCCGTCAGGGGATAGTGGGCGTCGTCGCCCTCAACCTGGAAATACACGCGGTACTCGCAGCGCTCCTCAAGCTCGGAGGTTGTGGGGCGCAGGGCGGAGTTGTTGTCGGCCCACAGGGTTGTGAACGTGGAGGCCTGAGCGCTGCGGTCGGATGTGGGCGCGACCTTGACGAGGGGCGTCTCGGCCAAGGCCGCTACAGGAACCAGCGCAAGAAGCGCAAGTGCGCACGCCACGAACAGGACGGCGGCGCGCCCCCACGCGCATGTGGCACGGCCGGAGCCGCGCCCGACGGTCGGACTCGCAGACTTCCCGGTGCAGTTTGCGACGAGACGGGAGTGCAGAGCGTCTCCTCCAGCGGCGTTCCTCTCCATACCAGCTCTCCTAAACGGCTCTAGCGCCTGGCCCTAGGCCTTTGGCACTTGGCGAATGGTCTATAGGTTTGTCGCTGTCTTAGAAATGCGCCCTTTCTATACAGGCACCTCAAAAAGATTGCATTCCTGAAGGCAACCTATATGAGGTTACCATAGAAGCGCACCCCCCCCCCCGAGCCAGAAACGGGTCGAATTTCGAATTCGGCCCAAATATGTCAAACAAAAGCCGATTCACGACAAAGATCGCCAAAGCAAAAAGGTGCTCTGCTGAACGACATTTTTTCAAAGCCTGAAAACTCTCGTGATTTCCCGTGACGCCCGTCACGCGCCCGTCACAGGAAAATTCAGCAAAGTACCTGGTAGAACTATACATTTTACGGTGTATGATTTCAGGGGACAGAATTGCGTTTTATATATAAACTGTTTATAGTAGCAACGAGCTTGAGGAGGATTGATGCCAAAAGAGCAAGAAGTCCGCAATATTCTGAAACGACTTCGACAGGAGGGCTGGAGAGAGCGGACGGGAAAGGGGAGTCACCTGGTCTTTTGTAAAGACGGCCAGATGGTGACTGTTCCAACAGCAAAACAAGAGGTTCCGCTGGGGACTTACCGCAATATCGCCAAAATTGCAGGCTGGATATAGCCCTGATTGGAGCGATATGTCGACCTATGTATTTGACGCCATTTTAACGCCGGAGGAAGAAGGGGGTTACAGCGTGGAGTTTCCAACTCTGCCCGGCTGCTATACCTGCGGGGACTCTTACATCGACGCGATAACCATGGCGGCAGACGCCGCGCGCACCTGGGTGGCGTCCAGCCTGTGCGACGGCGCGAAGATACCCGCATACAAAAAGGAGGAGGCCCCGGCAGGGTCGGAGCGGGCCTGTATCTGCTTCGACTCCGACCCCTCGTGGGTTGTGGAGGGTCCTATCGTTTCAGCAGCTCAGGCGGCGCGTGAGCTTGGAATCACGCCCGCCCGCATCACGCACATGCTCGCGACGGGCCAGCTGGAGGGATTCCGCAACGGACGCAGGACGTTCGTGACGCAGGAGAGCATCGACGCCCGCAAAGCGGCTCCCCACCCCGCAGGACGCCCGCGCTGCGGGGCGATCGCATAACCCCCCGACCCATCTGGAGACCACCCATGGCACTGCCGCAGCATGTTCTCTATGGAGGCGAGATACCCAACGGTCTGCCGTCAGTTACAATGGGCATCGTCAGCTCGAGCGCGGAGGTCGATGCCATGCCCACATACACGGCCGAGGATTATTGGAACCTGCCCGATGGGGAGAGGGCCGAGCTCATCGACGGCCAACTCTATGCGATGGCGTCGCCCAGCCGAACGCATCAGAGAATTGTCGGCGGGATATACGTCCGCATCGCCAACTACATCGAAAGCCATCACGGCCCCTGCGAGGTTCTCGCCGCACCCTTTGCCGTCAACCTCAACGCAGACGACAAGACCTTGGTCGAACCCGACGTCATGGTCATCTGTGACCCGGAAAAATCAACCGAGAAGCAGTGCATGGGCGCACCCGACCTGGTCGTCGAAGTCGTCTCGCCGTCTAACAAGCGCATGGACTACGTCAAGAAATACGACCTCTACTCTGCCGCCGGCGTGCGCGAGTACTGGATTGTTGACCCCGCAAAAAACATGACGACCGTCTACAACTTCTCCGACGGCAACCTGGCGCCTGTCATCTACCCGTTCTCGGTGCCGGTGCCTGCCAGCATCTATCCCGACCTCAAGATACCCATCGCCGACCTTCTCGACTAGCGGCCCCACCATCGCCGAGGCCAGCAGAACCGGGGCCCGCTAGCAAAACCAGCAGATGGACACAGGGCGGCCCTCCCCCCCAACATCCGGAGGCGAGCCGCCCTTTCAAATACCTATATCACCCGCGCCTATGCCAGCCAAGCCAGCGGCGCATCGGCTGCTTACCAGTCCTCGCGCGTGGCGATGTCCTGGGCGCAGGCGCGGCCGAAGTACATGGTGGCGCCAAACGACAGGCCGGAGGCGTTGATGGGGCGACGCGTGCCGGGGACGATGCCCATGTTGCAGAAGTCGGAGATGTTGCCGGCCAGGTACAGGCCGTCGATCACGTTGCCAAAGACGTCCTCGGCCTCAAGCAGGTTCTCGGAGGAGCGCTTGATGCCACCGTAGGTGGAGCTCACGATGGAGGTCGTCTTGAAGGCGTAGTAGGGCGGCACGTCGAGGGCGAAGGGGGCGTCGCCGGTGCCGGAGATGTGCTCGCGGCCAAACTCGGAGTCCTTGCCGTCGTCGGCCACGTCGGCGTTGTAGGTCTCCATGGTCTCCACGAAGGCGTCGACGGGCACGCCCATGAGCTCGGCGAGCTCCTCGTAGGTGTCGGCCTGGAGAAGCAGGCCGGTGGACTCGATCTTGCTCTGCGAGTAGTAGCCGCTCTCGTTGTCGGCGCACTTCTGGGCAATCTCGTCGTCCCACACCTGGTAGCACACGTTATCGGTCTGTTGAAGCAGCTCAGACCACGTGTTGGTGTAGCCCTGGCCCTCGTTGACGAAGCGCTTGCCCTCCAGGTTCACCATGATGCCGCCCTGGTGGTACATGGCGCACTCGGCCGTGGCGTTGCCGTCGGGGTTCTTGACGGTGAGCATGCCGCAGTAGGACAGGTGGCGGGGCTGGGCGCCGATGGCCATGGCCATGATGTGGCCCTGGCCCAAGATGCCGGGGGCGGAGTTGAAATCGGTCATGTCATAGACGGCCGGGCCGAAGTTCCACTCGGCGAGCATGTCGACGTTGCGGCCGTAACCGCCGGTCGCAAGGCACACGGCCTTCTTGCCCTTGTAATACACGGTGTTGCCGTCGGGGTCGGTGGCCTGCACGCCCAGCACGCGGCCGGTCTCGGGGTCGCGGATGATGCGGGTGGCGCAGGTGTTGAAGTCAATCTGGACGTTGAGCTCGTTTGCCTTGTCCTCAAGCGCGGTCACGACCTTGCCCGGGCCCACATGGTGCTCGCGGGGCTGGGAGTGGCCGTTGGACTGGAGCAGGCCGCTCTCGTCGAACTCGATGCCCAGGTAGTCGGTCAGGTACTCGTAGAAGCCGTCGCCCGCCAGCTCGCACATCTTGCGCACGTAGGCGTCGTCGTAGTCGGTCTTGAACCAGGCGCACAGGTCCTCGTACATCTGGTCGACCGAGTCGGTGATGCCGAGCTTCTCCTGCAGGGGCGTGCCGGGGATGGCGATGCCGCCGTTGCACAGGGCCGAGTTACCGCCGCAGAAGTTCTGCGACTCGAGCACGATGGCGGCCATGCCAAGCTCGTGGGCCTCGCAGGCCGTGGCAAGGCCGGCCGCGCCGCCGCCCACGCAGATGACGTCGGCCTCGTAGTCCCACTCGGCAGGCACGCCCACCTGGGTCGCCTCGGCGGCAAAGGCCTTTGTGGCGGCGCTGGCATTGGCCCCGATGAGGCCCGCGGCTGCCAGGGCGGCGGCGCCCGCGCCCACAAAGTTGCGGCGGCTCATGCTTGCGACGTTGTTCTCCATGACTCTCACGCACCCTTTCACGTTGGATTTCCCGCATCTGCCATTGCGTTGCGGCTGGCCTCAGATTAGGGCCGCGCCGGGGCAGAGCGTTCCCCACGAAGGGTGTGCAAGTTGCGAAAGGGGCATCCCCACCTTTCGGGTGGAAGGCTTTGAGCTGGGAGAATACCAACCTAGGCCAGAGGGCGCTCAAGAAGGTCGAGCAGTTCCTCACGCGAATGGACGTCAAGCTTGGCATAGAGCGTCTTGGCGTAGCCGCGCACGGTGTTCTCCGAAAGGGCCATGTGCTCGGCGATATAGCGCTTCGAGCGACCCCGGCAGATGAGCTGCATGGTCTCCAGCTCGCGGCGCGTGAGGCTGAACGTCTGGGCAAGAGCGGCGCAGCGGGCATCGAGCTCGTCCTCCCGGCCATCATCGGGCTGCTCGTCCGACTCTCCATCGGCGAACAGGCGCAGGTCTGCGCCGTGCCCCATGCTCATCGCAAGCACCGTGGTTACAGCCAGCACGCACATCACGTCGAGCACGAGCACGGGCGGATACTGGTCGAACGCGCTCAAACCGAGCATCGAGGCCGTCGCCATCCCCGCCGTGAGCGCGAGCGTGTAGGCCCCCATGCCGGCCGCAAAGAGGGCGCATGGGTGCAGCGCTGTCCTGTGCATAAGCGCGGTGAGCGCCAAAAACAGCAGGACCACCATGATGTAGCGCGCGATGTCGAAGACTGCGAACGACACGCCCGACACCCCGGGCAGGTTCGCCGCGACCACCATGAGCACGAGCAGCGCGACAAGCGCCGCCTGGCACAGCGACCCCACACCGGCAAGCTGCCAATACCGGCCCACAAGCACAAGCGCCACCAGGGGCAACGCCGTCTTCACGGCGAAGTTGACGAACACGTAGACCGCGTTGTCGTGGATGCCCTGCGCGTCGAAACGCAGAAAACCCATCGCGAAACCGAACACTGCGAGCTCGGCCACCACACGCACCAGCCGGTCGCGCGCGTCGGTGAAGCCGGCGGGCCCTTCCGCCCCCGCCTGCACTGTCGAGTCCGACGAACCCGTCTGAGCCATCGACCTCGTTTGGGCAGACACTTCCGCCTGCACGCGCGGAGCACCCGGCACCCCGCCGGCTACGACCTGCGCCCGAAATCGCGCGGAGGCATGACGCACGGCCAGCACGTACAGGAACGGCAGCGGGACCACGAGCAGAACGGCGCTGGAAGCCGGCAGCATGTCGAGCGGCAGGCGCACGAGCGGCACCACGGCGAACGACAGCAGCAGGTACGAGGCGGCACGCCGAGACTCCATATGCGAGCACAGCACGAAATACTCCGCATACGCCCAGATGAGCGCGATGCCCCCCGCGATCGTCCCCGCAAGGGCGACCAGCCCGCCGAACGCACGGCCACCGTACAACACGCATACCGGCGCCAACGCCATAAGCACGGCCGCGCCCCACCAAGCCCCGCGCGGCAGCAGCGCGGCCGGGCGAGCAGCTTTCTTGTATATAAGAAGCAATGCCAGGAGCGAGACGCTCTCGGCGGCATAGAAGGCGAGGCTCGGCACGCAGGCGCTTTGGTCGATTGCCCGCAGCATGATCCACAGCCACACCTGCGGCAGCGCCAGGACCAGGCAGCACGCATCCGCCATGCTCCCAAACAGCCCCCGCACCTCGTGTCCCAACTCCCCCACAGCAGGCCTCCCACCCAAAACCCGCGCACGTTCAATGACGCGCTCGAACAATCTCCGCACACGATAGCAGATTGGCAGACCGGCCGGTCAGGCACAACGCGAACGGAAACGCATCGCGCCTGCAGACAGGGACCGCATCCCAGAGCAGGGGCGCGTCCCCTCTCGTGCCCCTCCCTACGCCCTGATGAGCCCCACGGCGTAGTCGGCGATGTCGGAGCGGTTAACGACGCCCACCATGCGGCCCGTGCACATGACCGGGGCCTTCTTGAGGTGGTTCTCGGCCAGCTTGTAGCACACCTCGCTCAAATCGTCGGCCACGTCCACGGTGATGACAGTCTTGACCGCGACCTCGGAGATGCGCAGCGACATGACCGAGGCAAGCTTTTCGTTGAAGTCGGTCTTGCCGAAGGCGGCCGCGTTCACGAACGGCGAGTGCTCGCTGGCAAGGCGGCGCAGGATGTCGCCGTCGGAGATGAACCCCACCAGGTTGCCGCCCTCGTCCACCACGGGCGCCCCGCTGATCTTCTTCTCGGAGAGAAAGCGCAGCGCATCGAGGTAGCTGGCGTCCAGGGGCACGGTGTACACGTCGCGACGCATGATCTGCTGCAGCGGCGAGAGGCCCTCGGCGCCCTCGCCCATCTCGACCGGCGCGCGCCCGATGGCGAGCACGCGCGCACGCGCCTCGCCGAAAACCTTGTTGAGCACCTTGAGCTCGGAACCCACCAAAACGGCCGCGATGACGGTGCCGATGCCCACGCTGCCCAAACCGTGCAGCACAAGCAGGCAGGTCACAAGCGAGACAACCATCATCGAGATGTCAAAGACCAGCTTGACGGTGGAGAACTTCTTCTTCGCAATCTGCGCGATGGCCAGCATGGCGCCCTCGCCGGCCAGCGGGATGAAGTCGGCCGGCACGTACAGGAAGATGCCGAACGCGATGAGCACGGTGCTCACGAGCATCATGGCGATCTGCGCCCACACGTCGGTGGGCGTGGGGATGAAGGCGAGCAGATTTACCGAGAACGTGGTGAACGCGCCGAAGAGCACGCCCACGGGCACCTGGAGCAGGTTCTTTGCCTGAAACGCGCGGCGCAGCAGCACGATCTGCAGCACGACGAGCGCCACGTGGAACACGATGGTGGCCAGGCCCAGGTCGAGTCCGGTGATGCACGTGATGGTATAGGGGATGGAGCTCACCGGGCTCACGCCCAGGTCGGACTTGACCGACACAGCGATGCCCAGCGTCATGATGAGGAAGCCAACGAGGTAGAAGGCGATGCGGATGGCAAAGTTTATGTGCGAGGAGGGCGAGGCTGTGCTTGTGGCGTATGTCATATGCTGCTGGCTTTCTGTCACGGGTCTAAATCGGAGAATTCCACCCTAGCAGTCCATCAACCAGCAACTATGGAGAGCCGGCGGCAAAGGGATAGAGATTACGTGAGCCGTGCGGAACATAGAAAGGGCGCGCAGGCCGTCCGGCCAACGCGCCCCCGCCAACTTAGGCCTTCTCGCCGCCAGCAATCAGCAGCGGCCGCTCGACCTACTTCCCCAGGTACTTTGCAGCAGCCTGCGCGGCAAAGCGGCCGGAGTTGTTTGCCCAGCTGGACTGCGAGCCCGGTGCCTTGTTCACGTCGTAGGCGTCGCCGTACAGGCCGCCCGCATCGCAGCCGGTGGCGTACAGACCGGGGATGACCTGGCCCTCGGTGTCGATGACCTCGCAGTCGGTGTCGATCTTCACGCCGCCCACGGTGCAGTAGTAGCCGTCGGCGATCTCAGCGATGTAGAACGGGCCTTCCTCGATGGCATGCATCTTCTCAGGTGCCTTGTCGAAGTCGGGGTCGTACCCGTCGGCGCAGTACTGGTTGTACTGCTCGACGGCGGCCACAAGGGCATCCGCATCCAGGCCCACAGCATCGGCCAGACCCTCAACGGTGTCGGACTTGTACACGGAGTTCAGGGCCTCCACGGCCTCGGTGAAACCGGCCATGGGCTCCCCTGCGGCCACGAAGCTGAAGCAGGTGCCGTAGACGCCGTCGTTCTCCCAAGCGTCGAGGTCGCCCTTGCAGAAGACGGCGAATGTCTTGTTCTGGTTGCGCTGCGCGATGCCAACGCGGGCGAAGTCGTTCTCCCACTTGTCCTCGTTCACGAAGCGCTCGCACTTCTCGTTGATCCACAGAACGGGCTGCGTGGAGGCGATATAGTCGGGCTGCGCCCAGGTGGCGCCCACCATGACGGGGCCGCACCACATGACGGTGCCCAGGCCCTCGGCCATGTCGGCGCCCACCGCACGAGCCATCTTGATGCCGTCGGCATCGCGGCCGGTCATGCCCTGGGGAGCCAGCAGCTCGTTGTGCGTCTCGGAGACGGCATAGAGGAAGTCCAGGTTGTTGGCATAGCCGCCTGTGGCGAGCACCACGGTGGGGGCCTCGACCTTCACGACGGTGCCGTCGGCGCGCACGGCCAGCACGCCCGCCACCTTGCCGTCTTCCATGACGACCTGCTTAGCCGGGCACTCGAGCTCGATCTGCACGCCCAGCTTGTCGGCTGCGGCGGCCATGGACTCCATGAAGCTCACGCCCGGGCCCTTGTCCAGGTTGCGCTTGAAGATGTGCCAGGCCTGGTGGTCGCCGTACTTCTGCACGTGGTCGAACTCAACGCCCAGGTCTTCCAACCACTCGACCGTCTCGCCCGTGGTGCCGAAAAACTTCTTGTACAGGTCGTGGTTGGGCACCCAGTGGTGGTAGTCCATGCAGTTGTTGATGGCCTCGGCCACGGTCTGCGTCTCGCCGCACTCCTCCGTCCAGTGCGTCTGCACGCCGAACATGCCCTCGACGCCTACGAACGAGCCGCCCGTGAAGCTGAACTTCTCGAGCACGATGGGCTCGAGGCCGAGCTGCTTGGCCTGGCAGGCGCACGCCAGGCCCGCACCGCCCGCACCGCAGATGACAATGTCGCAGGTCAGGGTCTCGGTGGGCTCGCCAACCTCCTCAAGATCCCAAACGCTGCTGGACTCCGCAATCACCTTTGCCTGGGCGTCGGCAGCGACGAGACCGCTTGCAGCAAGGCCCGCGGCGGCAGTCCCCGCGGCGGCAGCAACAAAAGAACGGCGAGAGATGGCGTCAGACATACATACCCCTTTGCGCTCATG
>CAKUKJ010000056.1 GCA_934662525.1 uncultured Coriobacteriales bacterium
GCACAGGCCGACACTGCCTTGCTCGAGCGCATTCGGTCCGAGGCGCTCGACTGCGACCCCGCCTACGTCCTCTTCACTTCGGGTTCCACCGGGGCGCCCAAAGGCGTGGCCGTAAGCCACCGCGCCGTCATCGACTTCATCGACACCTTCGTCGCGACGTTTGGGCTTGCCTGTGACGACGTCTTCGCAAACCAGGCGCCGTTCGACTTCGACGTCTCGGTGAAGGACATCTACGGCGCGCTCGCCACGGGGGGCGAGCTGGCCATTGTGCCCCGCAGGCTCTTCTCCCAGCCCGCCGCGCTCGTCGAGTACGTCAACGCGTGCCATGCAACGGTCATGACCTGGGCAGTTGCGGCGTTGTGCCTGGTGAGCGGCCTTCACGCCCTGGACGGGCAGGGGCTGCCCCACGTGCGGCACGTCCTCTTCAGCGGCGAGGTGATGCCCCTGAAGCATCTGGCCGTCTGGATGGAGCGCCTGCCTCAGGCCCGGTTCGTGAACCTCTACGGCCCCACCGAGATCACGTGCAACTGCACCTACCACGAGGTGGAGCACGGCCGCGCCTACGTCGAGGGGCTGCCCCTGGGCCGCCCCTTCGCAAACCGGAAGGTGCTGCTGCTCGACGGCGACGACCGCCCCGTCACGCAAGCCGGCATTCAGGGCGAGATCTGCGTGTGCGGCGCCTCGGTAGCGCTCGGCTACTACGCCGACCCCGACCAGACTGCGCGCTCCTTTGTACGCAACCCCCTGCAGCAAGCATTTCCCCAGGTCATGTACCGCACGGGCGACATGGGTGCATACGACGAGAACGGCGAGCTCTTCTTCTGCGGGCGCAAAGACAACCAAATCAAGCACATGGGCCACCGCATCGAGCTCGAAGAGATCGAGGCGGCATTTGAGCGTTGCGAGGGCGTGGTGCGCTGCCGCTGCTCCTTCGACCTCGAGAAGAGCCGCATCCACGCCTTTTACGAGGGAGACGCCGACTCCGCCGTGCTTCTTGCCCGCATCCATGAGGAGCTTCCCGTCTTCATGCACCCCGCCAGCCTCGAGCGGGTGGAGGAGATGCCCCTCACCAAAAACGGCAAGGTCGACCGCCGCGCCATGCTCGACAACTACCTCGCCGAACAGAAGCGTCTCAGGGAGCTGCGCCGTCAGGCCCGCTCCCAAATGGAGAGGAGTCCCCATGCGCAACGATGAGCTCTTGGGGTACGCACGCACCTTCGGCACGCCCCTCTACGTGTTCGATGGCCGCGTCCTTGAAAAACGCGTGCGTCGCCTTCGCTCGGCATTGCCCGACAACGTCGGGCTCTGCTACGCCGTAAAGGCCAACACGTTCATCATCCCCCTGCTCGCAGGCTCGGTCGAGCGCCTCGAGGCCTGCTCTGCCGGCGAGGCGCGCATCTGCCTGGACGCCGGGACCCAACCGGAGAGGCTCGTGATATCGGGTGTGAACAAGGATCGCCGCTTTATGGAGGAGCTCATCGGTTCGGGCGCGCCGGTCGGGCGCTACACGGTCGAGTCGCGCCTGCAGCTCGACACGCTGCTCGAAATCGCCCGGCGCAACGGCGTCCGCATCCCGGTCTTGCTGCGCCTCACAAGCTCAAACCAGTTCGGCTTGGACCAAGACGACCTTGTAGACATCGTGACAAGCCGCCGAGACGACCCAAACCTGGCGATCCGGGGCCTGCAGTACTTCTCGGGAACGCAGAAGACCTCGACCAAACGGCTGGCCCGCGAGCTTCGTCAGGTGCGCAAGGCCATGGACAGGCTTGAGCAGGAGTGCGGGTTCTCATGCCGCGAGCTCGAGTTCGGCCCCGGCTTCCCCGTGCAGTATTTCGAGGAGGACACCTTCGACGAGGACGCGTTCCTGGCCGAGTTCTCCTACCAACTCAAGGCCTTCGGCTTTGAGGGGCGCATCGTCCTCGAGCTGGGGCGCAGCATCGCGGCCTCATGCGGCACGTTTCTTACCGGAGTGGCCGACACGAAGGTGAACGACGGGCAGCGCTACGCCATCGTGGACGGCGGCATGAACCACCTCGTGTATTTTGGCCAATCGCTCGCAATGCGCGATCCCAAGTGCGCTCTGCTCGACCATGAGGGGCGCCCGGCGCATCCGACGGAGCCTTGGAACGTGTGCGGGTCGCTCTGCTCGGTCAATGACATCCTGGCAAAGCAGCTCCCCTTCCCCGGGCTGGAGGTCGGCGACGTGCTCGCCTTCGAGAACACCGGGGCCTACTGCATGACCGAGGGCATCTCCCTGTTCCTGAGCCGCGACCTGCCGCGCGTGTGCCTGGTGGATGCGGACGGCCAGGTCAGGCTTGTGCGCGACGCCGTGCCCACATACCCCCTCAACTCCCCCGCTTCCTGAATATACGCAGGCGGCATATAGCGTGTTTTATCGGTAAAGCCAGGCGCTCGAACACGGCATCGCCTCACTGTGTATGCAGGCAGCCTATAAGGTATGCCCATCCAGGCCCGTTTGGGCCCATATCTCGAGGAAAGGCGCACCATGGACGAGATCGTTGAGATTCTGGAATCCCTCAAGCCGGGCGTAGATTACAAGACCGCCGACAACCTTGTGGACAGCCGCGTTTTGGACTCTCTGACAATCCTGGCCCTCGTTCCCGAGCTTGAGGACGCCTTCGACGTGACCATCCCCGCCGTGGAGATCGTACCCGCCAACTTCAACTCCGCCCAGGCCATCGACGCGCTCGTCACGCGCCTGGTGGAGGAAGACGCGTAGCCGCTGAGCTGGGGGCGCTTTGGACTTCTCCCTTCACTCATACTTCTCAATCCTCTATATCGCAGCCTTTCTGCCCATTGTTTTCGTGGCCTACCAGGTAGCGGCGCGACGGCTTCGATGGATGGTCCTGCTGGTGGCGAGCTATGCCTTCTTCTGGGCCATTTCCAGCAAGCTCATCGTCTTCATCCTCGTCTCCACCGTGAGCGTGTACCTGGCAGGTCGCAAGATGGGGGCGCTCTTCTCAGAACGCGACGGCCTCATAGCCCAGGACAAGACGCGCAGGAAGGAACTCAAGAAGCTCTACCAGAAGAGGACCCGCCTTGTGTGCGGCCTGGGGGTCGGATTCAATTTCCTCGTTCTTGCCCTCCTCAAGTACCTGGTCTTCTTCGGCGAGGTCGCCGGGTCGCTCCTTGCACTCTTCGGTCTGAACGTGCCCGTTGCGGTGCCCTATATCGGCGTGCCCATCGGCATTTCGTTCTACACGCTCATGGCGGCGTCGTATCTCTTCGACGTCTATCGCGGCACCCTCGCGCCTGATGCGCACCTGGGAAGGGTCGCGCTGTTCCTGAGCTTCTTCCCCCAAATCATGGAAGGCCCCATCTGCCGCTATGGTCAGACGGCCGAGCAACTTTGGGCCGGCACGCCCATCGACAAGGACAACCTCTACCGGGGAAGCGTGCGCATCCTTTGGGGCCTCGCCAAGAAGATGATCGTCGCCGACCGCCTCAACCTGGTGGTCAAGCCCATCTTCGCAGACTACGCGTCCTACGACGGCGGCGTGGTCGCGGCGGCGGCCGTGCTCTATACCCTGCAGCTGTACTGCGACTTCTCCGGCTGCATGGACGTCGCCTTGGGCACCGCCCGCGTCTTCGGCGTCTCGTTGCCGGAAAACTTCCGCCATCCCTTCTTTTCCCGCACCGCCTCGGAGTTCTGGCAGCGCTGGCACATCACGCTTGGCTCGTGGCTGCGCGACTACCTCTTCTACCCCCTGTCGCTCAGCGCCCCGATGAAGTCTCTCACCAAGGCGACCCGCCATCGCTTCGGCAACCGCTACGGCCCGCTCCTCGCGGGATCCGCCACGCTCTTCTGCGTGTGGTTCGCCAACGGCCTGTGGCACGGCGCCGGTTCGCAGTACGTCTTCTTCGGCCTGTACTACTTCGCAATCATACTTCTGGGAGGCTTGGCGGAACCAATCGCCCAGTCGGCGTGCGGCAGGCTTCGCATCAACCGCGAGGGCACGGCATGGCGCACGCTCCAGTGGCTGCGCACCCTCGTCGTCGTCTTCGTCGGCGAGCTGTTCTTCCGCGCCGAGGGCATGGATGCCGGCCTCTACATGTTCGGCCAACTGGTGGGCAACTTCACGTTCGAGTCGTTTGCAAACGGCAGCTTCATGGCAATCGGCCTCACCTTCCCCTCCGTAACCACCGAGGTCGTGGGGCTGTGCGTGCAGGACTATGCCGTCGTGGCGGTGATGGTCGTCGCCATGGCGATCGTGGCCGTCGTCGAGGAGCGTGGCTGCCATATCACGGAGCGTCTCGCGCGCAAGAACCTCGCCGTTCGCTGGGCCGTGCTGTATGCGCTCATCATCGCAATCGTCGTCTTCGGCTCGTATGGCGTGGGAACCGCACCGCTTGACCCGATTTACGCCCAGTTCTAACGAGGTGTCATGACCGATTCCGCCACACCCAAACGTCCGAGGCTTGCCAGGTTCTTCAAGTACGCAGGCCTGTCGCTGCTGTTTTGCGCCATCCTGTGGGGAATGCTCGTCGGCCTGGGGCACATCCTGCAGCCCAAGGACAATCCCCAAGACGACGGGCTCCCCGAATCGCGCGCCTACGGCTTCCGCGCCGAGCCCGACAACACCCTCGACGCGGTGTTTTTGGGCGACAGCCTTGCCTCGACGGCGTTCTCCCCCATGCGCATCTGGAGCGACACCGGCGTCACGAGCTTCGTGTGCTCGGTCAACGGCGAGCAGGTGAGCTATGCCTACATCATGCTGCGCGACTTCTTTAAGACGCAAAAGCCCCGGGTGGTGTTTCTGGAAACCGAGATGCTCTACAACGACTTCGACGTATGGAAAGCCGTCAAGCAGCTCGTCAAGGATCAACTTGCCGTTGTCGAGTATCACCACCGCTGGAAGGAGCTCACGCTTGAAGACTTCTTCGGGCAGGTAAAGTACGACAAGGTGAGCAACCTCAAAGGCAGCAACCCCAAAGCGCTGTGCGAACCCGCCGACACCTCCTCCTATATGCTTCCAAGCAGCGACATATCGATGCCCGGCACGCTCAACATGACGGTTCTGCGAGGCCTCGTCGACCTGTGCAAGGAGAACGGGGCCCAATTCGTGCTTGTCGCGACACCCCACACCCGTGATTGGGACTGTGCGCGCCACAACGGCTGCGCCCAGATCGCACAGAACCTAGGCATCGAGTTCATCGATATGAACACAGAACCCATTGCGAGCGAGATTGACATCGACTGGTCGCAAGACACGCGCGATGTCGGCGTTCACTTGAACTATCGCGGCATGAACAAGGTCAGCGATTGGATGGCCTCGTACCTTTCCCAAAGCTTGGGACTGCCCGACCATCGCGGCGACGGTGCCTACGAACAATGGGACGAGTGCCTGACGGAGTATGAGGGCTACATGGCAAAGGTGGCTCGAGACCCCGAAAAGTACGACGTCCCGGGCGTTCACATGTACTGAGGAACCGTCTCACAGACGGCGCACGGCGTTTTATGGGCACGCGCATGTGTAGTCACAGCCAAGGACGCCGCTCAAGGAGACAGAGCCTCCGTGTTGGTATATACTGCCTTCTCGGCGGAGTGGGCCAGACGGCCGCGCTTGAGATGCCATGGCATCTCGGTGAGGAAAGTCCGGGCTCCACAGGGCAGGATGCCGGCTAACGGCCGGGCGGGGCGACCCGACGGACAGTGCCACAGAAAAGAAGACTCCCGTCTGGGCCATGGCCTGGGCGAGAAAAGCTGAAACGGTGCGGTAAGAGCGCACCAGCGCGTCGGCAACGGCGCGGCTTGGCAAACCCCATCCGGAGAAAGGGCAAATAGGAACGCCATGGGTCGGCCCGGCCCGCGTTCGGGTTGCTCGAGAGTGAGGCCTGCGGCAACGTAGGCAGAAGATAAATGGTCGTCCAACGACAGAACCCGGCTTATCGGCCCACTCCGCCAACATATGGGCCGATGCGTCACAATCCGGGAACGGCGGGCTCGCTTCCGCGCCCAAACAGCATCGCATACCAAAAAGAAAAAGGCCCCAACCGGGGCCTTTTTGGTGCTGAGCAGCCTTTTTGGTGCTGCGCGAAATTAACCGATCTCCTTGAGCGCCGCCACGAGCGCGTCGACGTTGTCGCGCGTGATGATGAGGGAGGGCAGCAGGCGCAGGACGTTGTTGTTGCACGCGTTGGCGACGATATGGCGCTCCATGAGGGCGTCCACCACGGCATGGGCGTCGTGCGCCTCGTCGAGCGTGGCACCCACCATGAGGCCCTTGCCACGCACCTCGGTGACATACGGCACACCCGCAAGCTGCTCGCGCAGGTAGGTGCCCATGGCTTGCGCCGCCTCGTCGAGCTTGCGGTCGCGCAGCTGCCCCAGCGTGGCACGCGCCGCCGCCATGGCGAGCTGGCCGCCGCCGAAGGTCGAGCCCTGCATGCCGGGCTTGAGCACCTCGGCCGCCTGCCCGCGCGCCACGCACGCACCGCAGGCGACGCCGCTCGCGATGCCCTTGGCCAGCGTGAAGATGTCGGGCACGGCGCCCTCCACGGTCTGGAAGCAGAACGGCTTGCCGCAACGGTACAGGCCCGTCTGCACCTCGTCGAAGATGACGAGGCAGCCGTGGTCGTCGGCCACCTGGCGCACATGGCGCAGGTACTCGTCGGTCATGGGCCACACGCCGCTCTCGCCCTGGATGGGCTCCATCATGATGGCGCACACGTCGGGCCCCATGGCGGCGTCGAGCGCGGCGATGTCGTTGGCGGGCACGGCGCGAAAGCCTGCGGGCAGGGGCTGGAAGGGCTCCTGGAGCCAGTCCTGCGCGGTGGCGGCGAGCGTCTCCATCGTGCGGCCGTGGAAGCTGCCCTTGAGCGTGACGATCGTCTGACACTCGGGGCCCTTGTGCTCGATGCCCCAGCGGCGCGCCACCTTCATGGCGCACTCGTTGGCCTCGGCGCCCGAGTTTCCGAAGAACGTCTTCCAGCCGTAGTCCTCCCCCGCCAGGCGGCATATTTCCTGGGCGACCTCTCCGCGGTTCTCGGCGTAGAAGTAGTTCGATGTCTGTAGGAGCTTGCCGGCCTGCTCGGTGATGGCGGCCGTCACCGCCGGGTCGGCGTGGCCCAGCGGGCACACGGCGATGCCGGCGAGAAAGTCGAGGTACTCGGTGCCGTCGTCGTCATAGAGGTACTGGCCCTTGCCGCTCACGAAAAGCTTGGAACGGCCGTAGGTGTGCATGATGTAGGCGCCGTCGAGCTCGGCGGCCTTGGCGAGAGCTTCGCTCATGGTTTGTCCCTTCGGTGTCAGTGCTGCTTGTTGACGGAAGTCCGCTTCACGCGGGAGAGGATGTCGTGGCGGTGAAGGTCGGCCTCGGTACGGGCGATCATGGTGCCGATGCCGCAGTCGGTGAAGAGCTCGAGCACAAGCGAGTGCTCCACCGTGCCGTTGAGGATGTGGGCGCGCTGCACCCCGCCCTCCAGCGCGTCGAGCACGGCGCGCACCTTCGGGATCATGCCCTTGCTGAGCGTGCCGGAGTCCACGAGGGCCTGGGCGTCGGCGGCGGTGAGGCGGCTGATGAGCGAGGACTTGTCGGAGAAGTCGCGGTACAGGCCGTCCACGTCGGTGAGGAAGACGATCTTCGAGGCGTTGCACGTCTGAGCCAGGGCGCTGGCAAACGTGTCGGCGTTGACGTTGACCGCCTGGCCGTCCGGACCTATGCCCACGCTTGCGATGACGGGGATGTAGCCGTTGTCGCACAGCTGGTCGATGAGCTCGGTGTCGATCATCTTGACCGAGCCCACAAGGCCCACCGAGGGGTCGGGGATCTCGCAGTGCACCATGGAGCCGTCCACGCCCGACAGGCCCACCGCAAGGTTGCCGTGGGCGTTGAGCGCAAGCACGAGCTCCTCGTTGACCTTGCCGGAAAGCACCATGCTCACCACGCGCATGACCTCGGGGGTCGTGACGCGCAGGCCGTTCTTGAACTCGACGGGCAGGCCCAGCTTCTCGACGAGGGCCGAGATGTCCTTGCCGCCGCCGTGCACGATGACGGGCCGGGCGCCCACGAGCTTCATGAGCATGATGTCTTCCATGACGGAGGCGCGCAGGCCCGCGTCCACCATGGCCGCGCCGCCGTACTTGATGACGATCGTCTTGCCCGCCAAGGCCTTCACCCACGGGAGCGCCTGCGTAAGGATGAGGGCGTGCTCCTGGGCGACCTCGAGGCTCGTGCGCTGCGCCTCGGTCTGCTTTTCTTCCATGTCTTCTTAGCTCCTGTAATCGGCGTTGATGGAGATGTAGCCGTGCGTGAGGTCGCAGGTCCAGATGGTGGAGGAGCACTCGCCCGCGCCCAGGTCGCACACGATGTCGACCTCGGGGCGCTCGAAACGGGCCAGGGCCTCCTCCTCGTCGAAGTCCACCACGAGGCCGCCTCGGCACACCGGGATGCCGAGGATGTCGATGTCGGTCTTGTACTGGTCGAACCTCGCGCCCGAGCGGCCCAGGGCGGCGGCGATGCGGCCCCAGTTGGCGTCGTGGCCGGCGATGGCAGTCTTCACAAGCGGGGAGGTCGCCACCGTGCGGGCGGCGGCGTCGGCATCGGCCTGCGTGGCGGCCCCCATGACGGTGACGTTCACGAGGCGCGTGGCCCCCTCGCCGTCGGCCGCGATCTGGCGGGCCAGGCACGAGCAGACCTCGAGGAGCGCCGAGGCGAAGGCCTCGTAGCGCGCCCCGTCCGCCTCGCGGATCTCCTCGCCGCCGGCCGCGCCGCTCGCCATGACCACGCACGTGTCGTTCGTGGAGGTGTCGGAGTCCACCGTCACCCGGTTGAACGAGGCGTCCACGGCGGCGCGAAGGGCACGGTCGAGCACGGAGGGCGCCACGGGGGCGTCGGTCGTGACGAGGCAGATCATCGTGGCCATGTTGGGGCTGATCATGCCCGAGCCCTTGCACATGCCGCCCACATGGTAGACGGCCCCCGACTCGTCGCGCCAGGCGACGGCGCTGCGCTTGGGCTTCGTGTCGGTCGTCATGATGGCCCGGGCGCAGGCATGGTCGCAGATCTCGAGGTCGCGCCCGAGTAGCTCGGCAACCTGGGGCAGGCCGGCCGCCATCGTGTCCATGTTGAGATGCTGGCCGATGATGCCCGTGGAGGCGACGAGCACCTGCTCGGAAGGGCAGCCCAGGATGTCGGCCGCCAGCTCGGCGGTCTTGTAGGCGTTGGCAAGGCCGGGCTGCCCGGTGGCGGCGTTGGCGTACTTGGTGTTGGCCACGAAGGCCCGGGCATAGCCCGACTTGGCGATATGCTCGCGGTCGACGGTCACGGGTGCGGCGCAGAAGACGTTCGTGGTGAACACGCCCGCCACGGCTGCGGGCTCGTCGGCCACGACCATGGCCAGGTCGAGGCGGTTGGGGTCGGGCTGAAAGCCCGCATGCACGGCGGCCGCCTTGAACCCCGCGGCGACGCACACGCCGCCCTCCACATGAGAACCCGAGAAACCCGCATGCGCGGGCACTTCCAGTGGCTTGTACTCCATGGGCCGTCCTTAGTCGAAACATTGATGAATAAAGTAGGCTTAATATACTTTTTTACGTGTGGATGAGGAGGAAGAATGCATGCAGAGCGTGCAACGTACACAGCAGGCGCATAAAAGCCCCCAAACGAAAACTGCCGACCCGCCCGTGAGCGAATCGGCAGCAAAAGTTCGGTGGTGGAGATGAGGGGAGTCGAACCCCCGACCTCTGCCATGCGAAGGCAGCGCTCTCCCAACTGAGCCACATCCCCAAAACAAAGTGCATGGGTCATTCTCGCATTGCACGTTCCGCAAGTCAAGTGCAGAAACAAAAAAAGGCGCAATGCGGCATGCCTGCATTGCGCCCCCACATTTGAAGGAAAAGGTCCAACCCCCGCAAAGTTGCAAGTTGGCCCACCTCATCGAGGTGGGTACCCTCCTCGTGCATTTTGGCTTCCCCAACAAGGGAGGATATCCATAGGGCACGCAATCCTGGGTTCCCTGCAATTTAATGTCGGCCGACCGCAGCTGGATAGCGGAGGCTGGACGGGACAAACTATAGCAGCACTCCCCCGTTGCGTGAAGAGAGAATCTCGCACAAGTTTTGAACAATCTTTGCCCGGGCCGCGCATAGGCCTTGCCCCCATCTTGC
>CAKUKJ010000057.1 GCA_934662525.1 uncultured Coriobacteriales bacterium
CGCCATGGTGGAGGCCATGGGGCAGGAGCGGATGGAGGTTCCCTCCGAGCTGGTTCCTCGGTGCCCTCGCTGTGGCGGTGAGGCCTTCCCGTGGGTGCGCGGGTACGGGAACTTCCTCGAAGGCAGTCTCTACCAGGAGCAATATCAAAAGGTGTCTGACTACCTCGATGCACATGAGGGCGCGCGGATTCTCTATTTCGAGCTCGGCGTGGGCCGGATGACCCCCATGTTCATCCAGGAGCCGTTCTGGCACCTGACGGCGGCCAACAAGCGCGCCCGCTATGTCACGGTGAACGACAAGGCGGCCTTTGTGCCAAGGTTTATCGAGAACAGGGGCACCGCCATCAGGGGCGACATTGCGCAGGTCTTGAAAGACGCGCTTGCCCTGAGGGAAGGGACTTGCCGTGGATAAGGGGCAGGCGCAAAGGGTGCTGACGCTGATTGACGATGCCGAGCTGGTGCTCATCGGTGCCAGCAACGGTTTCGACATGGCCGAGGGGTTGAACCTCTTCGCGCCAGACGACCATTTTTGGCAGGCATATGGCGACCTGGCGCAGCGCGACGGCGTGAGGTCGATCTTGCAGGGTCTTGGCGCCCCCGGCCTTACGCGCAAGCAACGATGGGCCTGGCAAAGCAGGTTTGCCCAGCAAGAGCACATTGCCTACGACCCCTCGCAGCTCATGCGCGACCTGCGCGCGCTCGTCGGGGGCAAGGATGTCTTTGTGCTCACCTGCAACATCTCCGGCAGGTTTGTAAAGGCGGGGTTTGACGAGCGCCGCGTGCTGGAGACCGAGGGGTCGGCGCGCAGGCTTGTGTGCCGGGGCTGCGGGCGACGCTGGCCGGTAGGCCAATTTGTGGATGCGGCTGGGCTGCGAGTCTGCGGGGACGTCCCCGCATGTCCCGACTGCGGTGGCCTTCTGGCATTCGATGTGGACGAGGCCCTGCTTGCGCATCCAAACGAGGAGACGCGCTCTCGTCTCGACACGCTGGCCAAGCTGCTGGCGTGGCACGCGGGCGGCCGCATGGTCGCACTCGAGCTGGGCGTGGGCCTGCGCAACGGCGTGATAAAGCGGATGCTCTCAAGCTCGCTGATACATGAGCGCCGGGCGGCCTATGTGGCTTGCAACTACTCGCAGGCCCTGTGCCCGCCGGGGTTCGAAGGACGTTGCGAGCTTGTCCAAGGTGATCTGTCTGCCACGTTCGGGCAGCTTGTCGAGGAGGAAAGGGGGCGTTGCCATGCAAACCGGTAGCGGTCTGCTGCTTCACGCCCAGCACCTGGGCGCGCCGCTTCCCGTGCAAGACACGGATGACCCGCGTCGTTACGAGGGGCTGCTCCAGGAGGTTTCGGAAGCAATTGCCTGGGCCGATGCCGTGGTAGTGGGCGCGGGCTCAGGACTGTCCACTGCTGCAGGCTACGATTTCTATCGTGAGTCCGACTGGTTCGACGAGGAGTTCGCGCCATACAGGAAGTCGGGCTGCTTCTCTACGCCGATGGACGGCCTATACCATCTCTACTCCTCGAACGAGCAGCGCTGGGCGTTCATGGCGTGTTTCATCTGCGCGATGGCAAAGGCCGACCCAGGGCGGGTATATGCGGACCTGGCGCATGTCTTGGCGGGGAAGCGCCGCTTCATGCTCACCACAAACGTCGATGGCCTGGCACGGCGCGACTTTGTCGACGAGGAGCTCTGCACGTTCCAGGGCGACTTTCGGTACTTGCAGTGCAGCCAGCCTTGCCATGACCGTCTCTATGACGCCTTGCCTGTGGCAAAGAAGCTGGTAGATTCAACCGATTGGGATGTGCCCATGCCGGGCGTACCCACGGACTTGTTGCCCAGGTGTCCCTTGTGCGGCAGGCTGATGCGGCCGTGGATTCGCGACGACGGATTTCTGGAGGGAAGTTCCTGGCACGCCCAGGTGGCTCGCTATGAGGGCTTCGTGCGAGACGCCCTTATCGGTGGCAACGTGCTTTTTTGGGAGATAGGTGTGGGCGGAATGACGCCTAGCATCATCGAGATTCCGTTCTGGCGCATGGTGGCCGGCAACGGAAACGCGAGGTACCTGCGCCTGAACCCCGGCAAGGCGAGCATGCCCGAACAGCTGCGGGGACGTGCGATAAACGTGGCCGTCGATGCGTCGCGCTTCCTCCGTGACCTTGCCTCTCGAGTATGACGTGCGCCTGCCTGTTGTGCAGCAGGGTCGCCCATATATGATACTGCTCGGTGCCTTGATTGTGCGCGAGGGACATCAGCGCCGCCCCAATTGCGGGAAGTGCTGGCGATACTGTGCGCGCGGACGCGAGCCGCGCCCGCGCGTCTGCGGACTTGCTAGCATGGTTTGCGTGAAACAAGGAACCGTCCCGAGGAGTCAAGCAAATGAGCTGTGGAGAGCGCGAAGTCATCCAGTCCAAGGTTGTGCAGGACGCCGTTGTGTGCCCCTCGTGCGGCGCGGCCGACCAGGTCGACGTATGGGAGCGCATCGAGGCAACATGCAACCCCGAGCGCGCGGCCCAGCTGGCGTCGGGTCAGATTTTCGTGCACACCTGCTCGAAATGCGGCGCGCTCGTCCCCATGGACTACCCGCTTTTCTACATCGACCGCGACCGGCGCGTGGCGGCGTACTACCCCGCCGGCGAGGGCGACATCGACGCTCTCAAGCAGGCGTTCACCCAGCTTGTCATCAAGTTCCGCAGCATCGAGCTCTCCTCGCTGGGCAAAGGGGAGTTCGAGGTGCGCCTGGCGCCCCAGCGCTACGAGCTCGTTGAGAAGGCGGCCGTGTGGTCGGCCGGGCTCAACGACAAGGTGATGGAGGTGCTCAAGGCGAGCCTGCTCGACGAGCTCAACGAGCGCCATCCCGAACGTGGCTTCGTCGACGCCCAGTTCAACGCCCTTGTGGAGCCCGAAGGGGGCGAGAAGGCCATCTCAATCCTGCTGTTCGACAAAGACGAGACGCCCGGCTTGGGCGTGAAGGTTCCCTACGCGGCATATCGCACCCTGGCCAACGATGTGGAGGTGCGCACGCAGCTTGACAGGCACCGCACGCCCATCGTGGATGCGGCCTGGGGCCGCACGGTGCTCGATGCCGTGAAGGCGGCCGAAAGCCAGCGTTAGCGAGCTTCACGGCGACGGAGGCATGGCAAGGGACTTGGGGAAAGACTTGCGGTTGCGGGGTTTGCGCCGCCAAGTGGGGCTCGTGCCAGCAAAGCGCGCCGTCTGTCTGAACGCGTCGTGTGCTGCTTACTCGACTGAGGCGCCGAAGGGAAGCAGCGATAGCTTCGCCATCTTGAAGAGTTGGATTCCGAATGGGATGCCGATAATGGTGACGCATAGGACGGCCCCAAGAACCACGTAGAGTGCGGTCTCCCAGATACCGATGAGGACGACCCACACGATGTTTGCCAGCAGTGAGGGGAAACCTCCGCCGTAGGTGATGGTCAGGCCGAATGGCGTAAGCGTGAGCTTTGCCATCTTGAATGCTTGCCGGCCGAGCGGAATCCCCACGATTGAAATGTAGAACACGATACCTGCAATGGCCCAAATGATTGCCGACACGATGCCGCCGGTCAGAATCCAGATGATGTTGCCAATCGTCCGCATGACTTGCTCCCTTTGTGGCACCCTGCTTCTAGATGGGCGCATCTTCAGCCAGTATACGCCTGTTTTGAGGGAGGCCTCCCAGGATGGTCTTTGGGTGGTCGAGGCAGTCTTTGGCCCTGCATGCATGTCGCTCGTCACACCGAGCTGTGGCACGACTGATTTGCAGTTGCAGTCGAGGCAATCTGCCGACTTCGGCTCGTTGAGGGCTCGATGGACTCACGTGAATCAGGGAATGGAGGAGGCAAGGGAAACGCGCTGGCCACAGAGGAGTCTAGCTCGATGGCACTGCGGTTTTGGTGGTCTTGGGCGTTTGCTGCGTGTGCGCCTTCGGCAACAGTTTGGGTGTCCATGCGATGCGGAGGATGCTTGCGCCAATCCCAGGGATCTCGACGAGGCGCCCCATGCCGTTCGTCGATTGGACGACCATCTCAGCGGTGAGGCGGCCATTTTCGCAAAATAGGGAGATATCGCCGCGAAACCGGGGTTCGTGATAGGTGGTTTCTTGCGAGGCACCTACTCTCCTGCCGGTTGAGCGACTTTTCTTGCTTGGAGGGCTTGCAGGAACGGGCACTTTTGCCCAATCGAAGGGAAAACCGCGCGTAGACGGCAGACCGGGTGCAGATCGAACCTATCACGAACCCCCATATTGCGGCGGTATCGGCCAAAACAAGGAGGAAGATACTTGGAGCATCTGAAAACGGGGGGACGGGATGGGCGCATATACTTAGCGCATGGACACTATCCTCTGTCCCACGTCTGCACGTGAGTTCTACCACATGGTTCGAATCGTCCGCGATGGCCCGGAAAGTCGGGATCCCGCCATGCGCGCTCGCCCGTTGCAGCTTAAGCGCTCGACGGTCGTCACGCTGGGTACGGTCTCGCCCCGGTGTGACTCCGTTCGCCTCATGGCGCGCGGCTTTTCCTCCCTGGCGCCTGTCGGGCCTGGAGAGGATGTTCCGTTCCAAGGGATCACGCTTCCCGTGCATGTTCTGGTGCCCAAGGATGTCGCCCGCTGGCAGACGGACTCTCGCATCCAACATCAGACGGGCGAGCCTTTGCCAGCAGGCTCTCTTGTCCGCGTCGAGCCCGGCCTGCTTCTGAGTTCCCCGGAGCATATCGTTTTGCACGAAGCGCCCCGTCTCGACTTGTTGCCGCTGGTATGGTTGATAAGCGAGCTGTGCTCCCGCTACGCGATTCACCCCTCTTTGGGCGGCCCTCTTTTCCCGGCGCGGCCACTGACCTCTCTTGCCAGGGTTGCGGCGTATTTGGAAGAGGCTGTTCGACATGGTGCATACGGCGCAAAGAAAGCCCTGCGCGCGACAGGGCTTGCAATCGAGGGCGCGGCTTCACCAAGGGAGCTCGTGCTCGCGCTGTGCTTGACCCTGCCTCGTGCCATGGGTGGATATGCGGTGCCGAAGCCGCTTCTCAATCATCGCGTCAACGCCGACCGTAGGATACGTGCAATGTACAATCGGTCGCATTTTACGGTAGACGCTTGTTGGCCGCAGGCGCGGCTTGCCGTTGAATACGACAGCGACTCCTATCATCTCGATCCGGTCAAGCGGGCCCAAGACAATGACCGACGGGCCGCGCTCGAGGAGATGGGTTATCGGGTGATTCCTATTTCCACCAAACAGCAGGACGGTCTCGTATTGTCAGACAACGCCTTCCAGCGCATCGCCAAACATCTTGGCATAAAGAACCGTACCGGCGAGGCGCGCTATGATTGGCAGGCCCGCCGCTCAGATTTGCGCCGTTGCTTGTGGGGCCTGGCCGCACGCGGCGCTGATGCGCAGCCAGGATGTGCGATTGGCTGAGAAAGCGGAGATACCGCCGCGTTTTTGGGGTCCGTGATAGGCTGGCTCTCCGTCCACGCTTCCGTCCAGGCGCAAGATGACCTCCCGATTGGGCCAAAACGTCCTTTTCGCGTGCCATGTGGTTACAAAAAGGCGTTTGAGCGGCGCAAAGCTGGCGGACTTCCAGGAAACCGCCTATCACGAACCTCGATTTCGCGGCGGTATCTGGTATTTTGAGCAAAAGGCCGTTCTGCCGGTCAGCGCCGTGGGCCCGTGCCCGGCGCCTGTGGCAGACATGGGCGCAGCGATGGGCTGGTCTTTCGCGTGCGTTGGGCTCCTCTGTGCCGCGCGCCATACGTGGTGCTTGCGGTATATATCTGATGGCTCGAACGTGCGAGAGGGGGTTGGCGTGCTGGGAAAAACTCATGTGTGCGCCGGCGTGGCGGTCTCCCTGGTGGCGCTGCAACCTTCGTCTGTCGCGGGCTTGATGTGCGTTGCGGCGGGCGGGGCGCTCGGAGGCTGGATACCCGACGTTGACGTACGCGGTGCAAAGCTTGCCCGTGGGACGATTGCAAGCGCGTGCGTCGTGGCGATGGCGTTTGCGGGCCGCCTGCTTGCAGAGCTGCTGCGCGGCATCAACGTGCTGGGGGAGGTTGCGTCGCCGATGGGGGCTGCCGGCGTTGTGGGTTCGGCTCTATTTGCGGCCGTCACGATCATCGGCTCATTTGCAAGCCATCGCGGCTTCACTCACTCGCTGCTGGGGTGTGCCCTGTGGTATTTCGCGATGAGCTTGCTTTGGCCCCAACTCGCCCCTTCCTTTGGCGTGGGCCTGTGCTCGCATCTGGCGCTCGACCTTCTCAACTGTGCCCCCAAGGGATCCATGCAGCTCTTCTTTCCCTTCAAACCACGCGTGTGCCTCGGTCTCTGCCAAGCCGACGGCTTGGTGAACTCCCTGGTATGGGTGGGGTCTTGTATCGTGAGTGTCGTGTATATCGGATGCTTTCTCATGCAGGCCTTCCAATAAGTCGGCAGCACGGTTTGTCGGCTTTTTCCTGCCTGCCGATGCAAGAATGACGTGTCTGGACGACGAAACAACCTTTTGTCGGATATGTGCCATCGATATACTTTCTCCATACTATTGAGTATGCATTGTCTGCCCTGTACGGGAGGGAGCGCACGATGAGCAGGAAGCAGTCCATCGCACACGCACAGAGGTCCACGACGCCCAGGGCGCTGCTGGTGTCCGCGCTCGCCCTTTCCCTCGCTGGGACGGGCCTGCTCCCGGGGCTGGCATGCGCCCGCGCGTTTGCCGACGAGGCGCAGGCCGATGCCACCCAGGAGCAGGCGGAAACGGATGTCGATGCGGCCAACGGTCAGCCCGAGGGCATTGCCGATGGCCAGGATGCGTCGGATGCCCCCGGCGTGGTAACCCTCATCTCTCCCGACGCCGTTGTCAGCGACTTCGACCCCGCAGCTCAGTCGGCGGCCCTGAAGACCGCGCTGAACAACGTTGTGGCCGCGACGAAAGGCCGCGACCTCTACGCTGCCCCCACCAACCCGTTGGCGCTTGAGTTTAACAATCGCACCGTGTATTTCACGGACATCGACAACGGGGCTACGTCGGGGCGCACTGCGTTCAGCGACGCGCAGTCGCTGTACATGGCGGCGGCGCAGCAACAGATAGACGATTGGGCGGCGCTGGCGTTCAACATTATCGGTTACACCGACACCGACAATAGCAAGCTGTATACCGACAACGCGCGCAACGGCTTCGAGGAGGACTTTGGCTCGGGCGCCCACTATTTCAACCTGTACGACCTGTTTCGCGGCGGCCCGCAATCAAGCGGCAAGGAGGGGCACGACTGCTGGCGCTCCACCGGCCTTTCGTATGCCAGCTCCTTGGCCGGTGCCTATGAGGCGATGACCGACAGCGTCTCCGACCTGCTCGGCGGTAACCACAAGGCGACAGGCGAGAAGTTTCGCGAGCATTGCCCCATCGACGCCCTGCTGGACAACACGACAAACCAGACCGTCATCTACACCAACGTGACGCAGGTGGACCGCGAGGGCGGCACGTTCAAGTTCAACTGCAACGGCTTCGGCATCGCGTTCTACGACTTCCAAGTGCACCCGCTCTCAGACGGCGAGGTGCTTGCGACGGCTCCGGAAGACTCGCAGGGCTACAGCTTTGAGAGCAGCACCAACGAGCAGACGTTCGTCACGCAGAGCATCAACGGCGGCCGCAACGATGCCACGGTGACCATCGAGCTTTCCAAGGGTTCGGCGGAGTCCGTCTCCAATGCGACCTCTGCCAGCGAGACGACCACGTTCGGCCAGCAGATCGGCGTCGAGGTCGGTTTTGAGAAGGCGTTGAAGATCGTGGACAAGATGACCGTCACCGCAAGCCTGGGCCTCAGTTTCGGGGAGGCATACGAGACGTCGTACAGCACGCAGGACACGATTGAAAACAGCATCGACGAATCGGTCTCCGTGAGTGCCGTGCTGCCTGCGCACACGCTCATGACCACGCAGCAGACGAGCGCAGACAGCATGCTAGCGCAAAGCTACGACGAGCCGGTGGGCATCACGTTCAAGGTGGCCATCTATTCCATGAACGCCGAGGTGTACCAGGACGGCGTGGCTGTGTCGGAGTTCAGCACGGCGGGCTATGACCAATACACGTTCTGCACGCTTTTTGGTGACGCGGAGGGTGTCGAGTCCGATGCGAACGAGGCCCTGTGCCAGCGCGCGGTGGTCCATAGGGGCGATTCCGGCTATGAGGAGGCATACGGGGCGGTGACGACGTGGGGCCGCTATGGGCAAGACAAGCTCGTCCATGCCATCGACTGGGACAGCGTGCTGGCAAGCAGGCCGGGAAGCGCCGCCAGCGTGGGCGAGCGGCTGGACCGCATGTGCACGACATATCCCATGGCGGTGGACGTCGCAGCGATCGGCGTCGCGGCGCACACGGTGGATACGGTCCTCACGGATCCTGAGCCCATCATGCCGATTGCATCCGTCTTGGTGGAAAAGCAATTCGAGCGCACCAAGGAGCTGCAGGTGGGGGGCGAGCTGCCCATCGCCTCCATCACAGGCGGTCGCGTTCGGGCGCTCGACGAGATGAATGTCGACTACTATGGGTTTGACCCCGTTGCCGGGCAGTGGCGGATTGTGGATGCCGCAGGCAACGAGACGACCTCGGAGGTCGCCGAAGTCGTGACCGACGCCGTCACCCACGAGCAGACCGTGGTGGCAAAGGCGCCCGGCACGGCATATGTGAAGTACTTCATTCCAGAAGACACGTATGTCGATGCATATGGGCATGTATCGAGCAATGCCGACATCGTTTCGGCCGCCTATAAGTTTGAGGTGACGCAGGAGGCGGCCCCAGCATTTGAAGGCACGATTGCGCTTGGGGGCACGCCGCAGGTGACGGTGGGCGAGCCGGTGAACCTGAACGGTCTTGAGGGCGTGAGCGTCGCAGCCTACGACTCCACAGGCAAGGAAGTTGAGCCAACGGTGCAGTGGGAGGCCCAGGAGCTGAGTTCGCGCGGCATCGAAGTCTCTCCCGACGGCACGCTTCTGGTCACACAGCCGGGCACGTTCCATGTTCGCGCATATATGGACAGCGTGTATTCGGATTGGATGGAGGTCACGGCGGTTGAGGCGGCGCCCAAGGCCCCGGCGGACGGGGGCGATTCTGGCGACGCCGGTGAGCCCGAGGTGCCGGCCGAGCCCACGATGGGCGCGCTTGCGACGGCTATCTATCAGTATGGGGCGTCGCTGGGGCTCATTTCGGGCAACCCGACGGATGGTTTCAGCCAGGGCGACTATTACACGATGGGCGTGCTGTATTGTGCGGCAGAATACATGGGGTATGTCGACGCTGACACGCAAGCCAGGGTCGGCGGCTATCTGAGCGAGCGCTACGGGCCCGACCAGGTGACCGCCTGGAAGCAGATGGCGATGGACGCGCTTGCACAGGCGGGGATTATTCCCGCAGGTGACGAGGGCGATGCAGGCGAGGGGGACACCCCGGCCGAACCCGAGGCACCTGCCGAGCCGACGGAGCCTGTGGAGCCTGCTGAGCCTGCGGAACCCGCTGAGCCCGAGGTGCCAGAAGCGCCTGCTGACCCTGAGGCCCCCGCAGAACCCGAGGTGCCCGCTGAGCCTGATGCGCCTGCGGTGGAGGCCGCTCCCACCTCCCCGCTTGCAGGCGTGTGGGTGAGCGTTGACGCCCAGCAGCATAGGGTCGAGCTGCTCCTTGACTCGCAGAGCCCCGCTGCCGTCCTTGCATGGGACAGGGCCGACGGCATCATGGGCAGCTGGTACGGCACAGACGACGGCTCCGCCACGATAACCCTGGGCGCGGCGTCCTGCCCGCTCTATCTCGACGGCGATATAGCCTGGCTTGAGTACAACGGAGCGACGTACCAGTTTGTGCGAAGCGCCTGGTAGGTCACTCTTAGCGCAAGAAGCCTCAAGCGTGCCCGCGCTGTTTCATGCGGGGGCACGCTTGAGGCGCGTGAAGACATGGTCAAACAAGGCCGTGATGGCCCTGCCGTGATGCCATTGAGCGCATGCTCAACCACGGTATCGTCGTGTGCTTGCCCTAGTCTGTTGATGCAAGTCTGTAGAGACGCTGCGGTGTGAGTGCCTATGCTGATGCTAGTCGGCTTGCCCCGCGATATGGCCGAAGAT
>CAKUKJ010000058.1 GCA_934662525.1 uncultured Coriobacteriales bacterium
ACGAGATCAAGGGGGGCTCGCCCTACGGCGCCTCGACCATCACCGATGCCGACGGCAACCGTATGCCGTCGGAGGTTGAACTCGCGGGTGCGCGTTACCAGGGCGCTCACGTCGCCCTACACATATGCCGTCCCGGCCTCGCTTGAGCAAAGCGTCGTGCCCGGCTGCTGCGTGGTGGTGGAGTTTTGCCACCGCCCGGCGGTCGGGTACGTCTTTTCTGTGCGCGACGTGCCCGAAGCGGGCCTCGACCCCGCCAAGACGCTTCCCGTGCAGCAGGTGCTCTCCGAGGCGCTGTTCCAACCGCAGGCTGGCGACATCGCCCAATGGGTGTCTCGCGAGTACGCGTCCTCGCTGGCAGATGCCGTGCGACTCTTCCTGCCGCCGGGCTTTCAGGCAAAGATGGTCCGTGACGAGGCCTCGGGCGTCTGGGCGCTCCAGCAGGCCCGCGTCGAGCCTGTCGACGACTGCTGGGTGAGCCTCACCGAGCAGGGGCGCTCCTATGAGCCGCGCAAGAACGCCCATGCCGAGCGGGCGGTCGTCGAGGCGCTTGCCCGGGGCCCCATGCGCCAGGTGGAGCTCGGTCTTGCCGTGGGCGGCGTTTCGGCGGTGGTCAAGCGCCTCGCGCAGAAGGGCGTTGTGTCTTGCGAGCGTCGAGAGCGCCTGCGTGGCGCGGACGCGGCGCGCCTGTCGAGCGCGCAGGCCCCGCGCGTGGGCGCAGACGCGCTCACGCAAGGCCAGCTCAACGCCCTCGACGCCATCGAGCGCGCCCGCGAGCAGCCCCAAGGCGGCGTGGTCCTCATCGACGGGGTGACCGGCTCGGGCAAGACGGAGGTCTATCTCGAGGCCATCGAGCGGACTCTGGCGCTGGGCAAGGGAGCCTGCGTGCTCGTGCCGGAGATTTCGCTGACGGCTCAGACAGTCGGCCGCTTTCGCAGCCGGTTCGGCGATGCCGTCGCCGTGCTGCACTCGCGCCTTTCCCTGGGAGAGCGCCGCGACCAATGGGAGCTTGTGCGCACGGGCAGGGCGCGCGTGGTGGTGGGGGCCCGCTCGGCCCTCTTTGCCCCGCTTGCCAACCCCGGCATCTACATCATCGACGAGGAGCACGAGGGCAGCTACAAGCAGTCGAGCTCGCCGCGCTACCATGCCCGCGAGGTCGCGGCGCGCTTGGCGCACGTCCACTCCTGCCCGCTCGTGCTCGGCTCGGCCACGCCCTCGCTTTCCTCGCTTGCCCGATGCGAGGCCGCGCATGCCTCCGGCTTTACGGGCGAGGGCGACGAGCCCGCATGGACGTGCGTCTCCATGCCCGTCCGCCCCGGCGGGCGCCCCATGCCCCAGGTCGAGGTGGTTGACATGGCCCAGGAGTTCTCCCAGGGCTGGCGCTCCATGTTTTCGCGGCCTCTCACCGCAGGGCTCAACCAGGTGGTCGAGCGAGGCGAGAAGGCCGTGCTGCTGCTCAACCAGCGCGGGTTCGCGCGCTTTCTGCTTTGCCGCGACTGCGGGTACGTTCCTCGCTGCGAGCAGTGCTCCACCTCGCTCACCTACCACGAGCGGGGCCACAAGCTCGTCTGCCACACCTGCGGGCGCGAGTATGCGGTGCCGGCCCTGTGCCCCGAGTGCGGCAGCCGTTACCTGCGGCAGTTCGGCGCAGGCACCCAGCGCGTGGAGGACGAGCTTCGCGGCCTGCTTCCCGAGGGTTTCCCCGTCGTGCGCATGGACGCGGACACCACCAAGGGCAAGGGCGGGCACGACAAGTGCCTGGCCGAGTTCGACGATGCGCCCAGCGCCGTGCTCCTCGGCACGCAGATGATCGCCAAGGGGCTCGACTTCCCGCAGGTGACGCTTGCGGGCGTCATCAACGCCGACACGACGCTCAAGCTCGCCGACTTCCGTGCCGCCGAGCGCACGTACGACCTGCTCGAGCAGGTCGCGGGCCGCGCCGGCAGGGGAGATGTGCCGGGGCGCGTCATCATCCAGACCTATCAGCCGCGCCATCCCGCCATCCTCGCCGTCGCCCGGCACGACCGCTCCATCTTCGCCTCGAACGAGCTCGCCGCCCGGCAGGAGGTGGGCTACCCGCCTTTCGTGCGCCTTGCCAACGTCGTCATGTGGGGAAAGAACGCCCCCGACGTCGAGAAGGCTGCCCGGGCCGCCGCCGAGAAGCTGCGCGATTACACCGAGGCGGCGCTGCCGGGCTGCGAGATCCTGGGGCCCTCCGAATGCGCCATCTCGCGCGTGGAGGGAAACTTCCGCTGGCATGTGCTTGTGAAGGCGGCGCCGCACAGCGAGCTCGGAGCGATTCTTGGAGATGCGCTGAAGAGGTTGCAGATGCCCGCCCACGTAAGCCTGGCCATCGACGTCGACCCATACGACCTGCTGTAAGATGGCCTGCAGCAAACTATAAGAAACGAGCCGCTGCTCCCCGGCGGGGGCTTGCGGCGACCGATGAAGAAAGGTTCCCCCATGGCACAAGAGATCGTGCTCTCTCCCGACGAGCGCCTGCGCACCGAGTGCGCCCCCGTCGAGGTCATCGACGACGAGATCAAGAAGACGGCCAAGAAGATGGCCAAGCTCATGTACAAGTACGACGGCTGCGGCATCGCGGCGCCTCAGATCGGCGTGCTCAAGCAGATCGTCGTCATCGACTGCGACTGGGGCGACACCGGCGAGAAGAACCCCATCTACCTCATCAACCCCTACATCGTGGAGCAGTCCGAGGAGAAGGCCCCGGGTATGGAAGGGTGCCTGTCCATCCCCGGTATCTCGGTGGAGATCGAGCGCTCCACGAGCGTGACCGTGCGCGCCCTCAACCTGGAGGGCCAGCTCATGCAGTACAAGGCCGCCAACTGCCTGTTCTGCGTGTGTCTGCAGCACGAGATCGACCATTTGCACGGCTACACGATGTTCGAGCGCCTGGAGCCTGCCGCGCGCCTGCGCGCCGTGCAGGAGTACCAGGAGGCGCTTGCCAACGGCGCCCGTCCCGGCGACACCGAGTAGGCCAGCGATGGAGAAGCTGCGCTGCGTCTTCATGGGGACGCCCGAGTTTGCCCTGGGCCCGCTCGAGGCCCTCGTGAGTGCGCCGTTCGTTGAGGTCGTCTGCGCCCTGACGCGCCCCGACGCCGTGTCGGGCCGCGGCAAGGCCCTTGTGTCCTCGCCTGTGGCCGCCTTCTGCGAGGCGCACGGCATTCCGGTCGTCAAGACGAAGACGGTGAAGACCGACGAGGTGAAGGACGCGCTGCGTGCTGCGCGGGCCGACGTGTTCTGCGTGGCCGCCTACGGTGCCATCCTTCCCGCCGACGTCATCGCGATGCCGCGATTCGGCTGCCTCAACGTGCATGCCAGCGTGCTGCCGCAGGGCCGCGGCGCCGCCCCCATGCAGCGTGCGCTGCTCACGGGGGAGGAGCCCCTGGGCTACTCGGTCATGCGCATCGAGGAGGGGCTCGACTCGGGTCCTTATTGTCGGCAGGGTCGCGTCGAGCCCGGCGAGCGCACTTATGCCGAGGTGAGCGAGGAGATTTCCCGCCTGGGCGGGGAGGCGCTGGTCGACGTGCTTGGTGTGCTTGCCGCCGGTGGGGATCCCGAGTGGGTGGAGCAGGATGACGCGCTTGCCACCCATGCGGCGAAGATCGACAAGCGCGAGGTGCTGCTCAGCCCGGAGGCCTCGGCTCGTGTGAACATGCGCCGCGTCCAGGCGTCGGGCGACGCCGCCCCCGCGCGCTGCATGCTCGACGGGCGCGGGGTTCGCGTGTGCCGTGCGCACGTGTTGACTTCAGGCGAGCTTGCCCAGGTGGATGTGCCGCTCGCCGCAGGCGAGGTTGCCGTGTGGCGCAAGCGCCTGCTGCTTGGATGCGGCGAGGGAGCGCTCGAGGTCGTCGAGGTCAAGCCCGACGGCAAGCGCGTCATGCAAGGCAGTGAGTTTGCCGCCTCGGTGCGCGGCAAGCGTGGAAATTGGGAGGCGCTGTAATGGCAGGAGTCGCCGCGGCACGCATGGCCGCATATCGCACGTTGAGCATTGCCCGCGAGCGCGACGCCTATGTGCGCGAGCTCGTGAACTCGTCGGCCGCGCAGGAGGTGCTGGGCTATCTCAAGGCTGAGGACCGCGCGTTTGCCCGCCGTCTTGCGCTGGGCGTGTGCGCCACTTCCGGCACGCTCGACGAGGCGCTCGACCGCTACATCGCCAAGCCCTCGAAGGTCGCCCCCGGTGTGCGCGACGCGCTGCGCATCTCCGCCTATGAGCTGCTGTTTCTCGACAAGCCCGCGCACGTCGTGGTGAGCCAGGGCGTCGAGCTTGTGCGCAGCCGCGCCAAGAGCGCCGCCGGCCTGGCAAACGCGGTCCTGCGTCGCGTGGCCGAGAACGCCCAGGCGTTCATGGCCGAGTCGCCTGCGCATCGTTGCGGCATCCCCGCCTGGCTGTACGACCGCCTTGCTGCCGAGCTGGGCGAGGAGCGTGCGCTCGACTTCGCGAACGCTTGCCTCGAGCCCGCGCCCGTCTATGTGGCGAACGTCCCCATGTGGATCTCCGACCGCAAGGCCGCCGACGCGCTCGCCGCGGCCGGCCTTCTCACCGAGCCCTGCGAGGGGGTGCCAGGGGCCTGGCGCGCGCTTGACGCCGCCAGGGTGCCGGGTTGCAGCCTGGTGGAGCAGTCGCAGGTCATCGTGGCCGACTATGCCGCCCAGGCCGTCGCGTTCCTTGCTGCCCCCGAGCCGGGTGACCGCGTGCTCGAGGTGGGGTCGGGGCGCGGCACCAAGACCATCCTCATGGCCGGCCATGCCCATCGCGCACAGGGCGCCGCGCGCATCTGGGCGCTCGACACGCATGCCTACAAGGCCGAGGTTGCCGCCAAGCGCCTCGAGGCCGCCCGAGTCGTGGGCGTCCAGCAGGTCACGGGCGATGCCTGCAAGCTCGACGAGGTCAAGGGCGCGCTTCCCGAGAAGTTCGACCACATCCTGGTGGACGCCCCCTGCTCGGGCACGGGCACGCTGCGCCGCCATCCCGAGATCATCTGGTCGGTCACGCCCGAGGCTGTGACCTCGTGCGCCGCCTTGCAGCTTGCGATGCTCAAGTCCGTGGCGCCGCGCGTGGCTGCGGGCGGCCAGCTCACCTACGCCACCTGCTCGGTGCTGCGCGAGGAGGACGAGGCGGTCGTCGAGGCGTTCCTGGCAAGCCCTGAGGGCGCCGAGTTCGAGGTCGTGCCCGTCGCCGACGTCCCCGACCCCCGCAACGCCGCTGCGGTCGACACTATGTCGACCCTCTCCACCCCCCAGGGCTTCCTGCGCACCTATCCCAAGCAAGGCTGCTGCGACGGCCACTTCTGCGCCGTCCTGAGGCGCAAGCGCGTATAGGGCCCTGCTCGACGACAGGCGGGCAAGACTCGAAAGGAGCGAGCGATGGGTGTGTATCTCAACCCTGGCGCGAGGATGCTGCGGATGAATCGGCGCAACCGAATCTACGTGGACAAGAGCATGCTCATCGCTTCGCTCAACACCGTCATCAACACCGAGCAGCGATTTGTCTGCGTGAGCCGACCACGCTGCTTTGGGAAGACGACTTCGGTCAACATGGTGTGCGCCTATTACGACCGAACAGTGGATGCAGCTTCTGAGTTCGCTGAACTTTCCATTGTCTCAGACCCCTCGTTTGACGTCGAACGAAACAAGTATGATGTCATACGTTTCAGTGCGTCTGAGTTTTGGTGCCTGACGCATGACATTGACTCGATGCTGGACGCGATTCAGAAATCAATCATCCATGATTTGCTTCTCGAATACCCTGACGCCTGTGATAGCGGACGTTATCCCGGCGATTTGCCGTTTGTGCTGGACGTCATTCATGCTCGGCTCGGCAGGTCTTTTGTCATCGCTATCGATGGTTGGGACTGTGTTATGCGCACGGCTCCTGATGACCATGATGGCCATCTTCGCTATCTGCGCTTTTTGAACAGTTTGCTCAAAGACAAGCCTTATGTGGCGCTGTGCTACATGACAGGCGTTTTGCCAATTAAGAAAGCCGGAAACCATTCCTGTCTCAACATGTTTGAAGAATGCAGTATGGTTGCGCCCCATGAGCTCGGGCCTTTCATGGGGTTTACCGAGAGCGAGGTTGCTGCGCTTTGCGCTGAGTGGAGTCGCAGCCCCGTTGACTGCAGGGATTGGTACGGCGGATACCTTCTGCGTGGCGCAGGTGAGGTATACAGCCCACGCCCTGTCGTGCGTTTCATGGCAACGGGCCGCCTCGACTGCTATTGGGCTCGCACGGAGGCGCTTGAGGCTCTCAAACACTACATCGACATGAACATAGACGGCCTGCACGACAAGGTCATCGAGCTTATGGGCGGCGCACGCGTTGAAGTGGATACGCGCACATATGGCAACGACATGGCAACCTTCAACCGTGCCGACGATGTGCTCACGTTGCTCATCCACCTGGGCTATCTTGCATGGGATGCCGATAAGGGAGAGGTGTTCATCCCTAACTGTGAGATTATGGGTGAATACGCAAGCGCGACGTCTGGCAGCGGTTGGCACACGGCATCGCCGAGTGTCACGGTGGCATGATTGAGCAACCTTAAGGAACAAGCGCAGATCGTCTCCCCAAGAAACCCACCTTGCGGCTCTTGCTTGGCTGTTGCAAGGTGGGGTAAACCGAGACCAGCGAGGCTCGCAGTCAGGTGAGGGCGGCGCGGTTTCTTGTTTAACGCCGATGTGTGCAAGACATCGGCGTTACTTGTTTACAGGGATGTTCAAGTTCGAGGAGCGGATAAATACCGAGGCTGGCGTTTCCAAAGGTTTTGCCGATGTTGTTGTCATGCGCACCGACGGCCGCGGGGCCCTTGCCATGGTCGAGCAAAAGTCGTGTGACGTTGACCTCGACAAACCAGAAATGCGTCAAGGCCGTCTTGTCACGCCTGTTCAGCAATGCCGTGCTTATGCCGAGGCACTGCCTTTTAACGAGCAGCCACGTTGGATTCTGACCTGTAACTTCAAAGTAATCCGTGCCTATGATCGCAACCTTGACCCACTTTGCTCCAAGGCCCCCGTGTTTGAGCTGCGGTTGGCGGATGTTCCTGCAAACCTTGATGCGCTGTCGTTTCTTGTGGGAGGGGAGGCTGCGCCGGTCATTTCGCATGTCGTCTCCATCCAGGCCGGGCAGCTCATGGGGCGCGTTCATGACATGCTTGCGGCCTCCTTTGCGCGCGTTATGGATCCCGACGACCCTGCAGTGCACCATGCGCTCTCTGTCATCTGCACGCGCCTCATGTTCCTTATGTTTTGCGAGGATGCGCGACTTATCGAGGCGAATGCATTCCGCAATTTCTTGTGCGAAACGAAGCCGGAACGTCTACGCAAGGCGCTGGCAGACCTCTTCGTGTGGCTTGACACGCCCGATTCTGAGCGTGACCCTTTCGATGTAATGGATGGCCCTTTCAAAGACTTCCCTTACATGAACGGCGGTCTCTTTGCCGAGAAGGTACAGATTCCTACCATTGACGAGACGTTGCGTACTGAGCTTATCATCCATGGTTGTCAGGAGTTTGACTGGTCAGCCGTTTCTCCCACGGTGTTTGGCTCCATCTTCGAGGGTGCGCTGAGTCACGACAAGCGCCGCTCGGGCGGCATGCACTACACGAGCCCGGAGAACATACACAAGCTTATAGACCCGCTGTTCCTGGATGATTTGAAGGCGTGCCTTGCTGATGTTCTCGCCAAGCCCCGCAGCAAGAAGCGTGTGGATGCTTTACGCAGCTTGCAAGAAGAAATCGGCAGCCTCTCGTTCCTTGATCCGGCATGCGGTTCGGGTAACTTTCTCACGGAGACCTATATCGAGCTGCGCCACCTTGAGAATCGCATTCTTCAGGAGCTGACTAAAGACAGCACAATCCACTTTGTTTTTGAGGAAGTGGAGGAATCACCGGTCAAGGTGACGCTTGCTAACTTCCACGGCATCGAGATTAACGATTTTGCTTGCTGTGTGGCACGCGCGGCACTGTGGATTGCCGAGAAGCAGGCCGACATGGATACAGCCAAGATTACCAGACGTGTGTACGAGGAGCTGCCGCTGACCGATTATGGCTGCATCATGAAGGCCAACGCTTTGCATATGGACTGGAACGATGCGCTGTCTGCCGAAACGTGTGACTATGTGATTGGTAACCCGCCGTTTATCGGCCATCAGTGGCGCAACCCCGAGCAGCAGGCCGACATGGACGCGGTGTTTGCCGATGTGCCTGCATACGGCAAGCTTGATTATGTCTGTTGTTGGTTCGAGCGAGCGGTTGATTACATCCGAGCGGGTCACGCACGTTGCGCCTTCGTTGCGACCAATTCCATCTGCCAAGGCGAGTCTGTCGGAATCCTTTGGCGTCATCTTGCGTCTCGTGGCGTTCAGATTGACTTTGCATGGCCGTCGTTTGTCTGGGACAGTGCATCAAGCGACGAGGCGCATGTCCACGTCGTCATTGTCGGCTTCGGTATGGGCGATGGCGGGAGGTGCAAGCTCCTGTTTGGTATCGACGGTGCGGTCGAGGTCGACCACATCAACGGCTATCTTTCGGTAGCCCCCGATGTGTTCATCGAGAACAGGGGCAAGCCGATCAACGAAGGCGCTCCGGAGATGACGAAAGGAAGTCAGCCCACCGATGGCGGCCATCTCATCTTGAGCGGTGAGGAACGAGCGAACTTGCTTGCCAAATATCCCGTGCTTGAGGAGGTGATACGCCCATATGTCTGTGGTCGCGAGTTTTTGAACGGTGGTGACAGATGGTGCCTGTGGTTTGATGGTGCCGACATGTCGCGTTATGCGTTCCCTGAGATTCGCGAGAGGCTCTTCGGGGTTGCCGAGGCGCGTAAGGCAAGTCCCACGAAGTCTGTGCGCGAGGCGGCGGCAACGCCGATGCTGTTCACACAGATTAGGCAGCCGAAGACGAACTATCTTGCATTGCCAACGGTATCAAGCGGGCGCAGGCGCTATCTTCCTGTTGGATATATGGATGTTAGAACGATAGCCAGCGATCAGCTGCGCTTTATTGCAACTGGCAGCCTTGCCATATTCGGCTTGCTATCGTCATTGCCGCACGCCGCATGGATGCGTGTTGTTGCAGGAAGGCTTAAGAGCGATTTTCGTTATTCGCCTGCTGTCTACAATGGTTTCGTCTTTCCCGGCATGGATGAGGCTGCTCGCATTCGCATTGAATCTGCTGCTCAAGAGGTGCTTGACGCCCGCAGGAAATACGCCGATGCCTCTCTCGCCAAACTTTACGACCCCGACAACGAGTTTTTCTATCCTGCACTCTATACGGCACACGCCAAGCTCGATGCTGCCGTTGAGATGGCATACGGTGTGGATTTCAACGGTGACGAGGAGAAGATGGTCGCCTATCTCTTCAAGCTCTATGCCGAAAAGATAGCGAAGGGGTGATTGGCTTGGAGGCGGGTGTGTCTGCCGCTGTTGCCGAAAAGCGCCGACGTTACTCTTCCGGCCAGTCTTCCAGCTGCCAGGAGAGGTCTTCGGTTCCGACAGGTTCGGGCGCTTGATTGAAGACCTCTCCCTGCAGGATGGCCCGCGCTTGAGTGCGCACGATGGCTTCCATGTTGTCGATGCGTTCGGACGGCATGCCGTGCAGGGCCTTGTGGTCAAAGGCAAAGTCGGTCATTGAAACGAGCGCCTTGCGGATGGGCGGTGTCGTCAGCTCGTGTGCCACAAGGTTGAAGTCGCCACCGATTTTAGGGCGCAAGGTCTGGCGTGCCCATGCGAGACAGCTGCCGATGCCGTCAGCAGAGTAGCCTGGGCAAAACGCGAGGTTGTTGTCGAAGACGGGCACCATGCCCTGAACCTCGAGCGTGTCGTTGTCGAAGAGGAAGCCATGGTTCCCCATGTGGCGGTCGGGGTTGAGCGTGAGGGCGTCGAACACGACCATGCGCCGAAAGGCGTCCTCGCTGCCGACTTCGGAATATGCCCTCAATAGCTGCCCAACTGGGGCGCTGCCGACGTTCAAATATCT
>CAKUKJ010000059.1 GCA_934662525.1 uncultured Coriobacteriales bacterium
CCGTCGAGGTGGGCGAGAACTCCGAGACCCAGGGCATCGGCTCCAAGGCCATCGAGCAGCTCCCCGACCAGATCGTCGAGGCCAACGGCACCGACGGCGTGGCCGCCGTCTCCGGCGCCACGGTGACCTCCAAGGCCATCTTCTCCGCCGTCCAGGCCGCACTTGCGAGCGCCCAGGCATAGACAGCGCCTCTCGTCCCTGTGTTGCCCTAGTTCTTCCCCTGCCCCACAAGGCAAAAACCTCCCGTCCCCGTTCGTTGGGGGCGGGAGGTTTGTCATACGTGGCCTTAGGCTCGCCACCTATTGAGAACGGCCGCAAGCTCCTGGGGGCGGGGCATCGCAAGGCCGCAGGAAGGCGTGCCATGTTCGTCAAGGCCTTCCCACCCACGTTCGTCAAGCTCGGCATAGAGGGTGCGGAGCACCTCATCAAGCGTGTGTCGGCCATCGAGCAACCCTCGCGACAGGGCAATGCGCGTCATCTGGGCCAACGCCGAAGCCTGTTCGGAGTCCACGACTTGCTCCACGAGGCGCAGGTCGGCGCAGCCCTGCCCCACGCTGACCTCGTCGCGGCTCGCACGCACCTTCAGGTGCCGGCCCCGATTGTCGGACGAGGTGTGACCGCCGCCCCGGCCATGCTCTCGACCGGCCATGCGTCCCGTTGCCCCGCTCGCTGCGTCAACGTCTTCGTCGTCACGCGTCCGACGTGGGCCCTGCGAGCCAGACTCGGCCCCGCCCGCCCTCACGTCGAGCGTGCGCGGACCAGGCGCAGGCAGCGCAAACCCCGGGGCACGCCTGGCCTGGCACGCTCCCCTCTCAGTGCAGATGCGCCGCACGCGCTCGGTGATGTCAAGCGCCTCGTAACGCTCCATCTGCAGCACCGTGTCGGCCACGCCAAAAAAGGCGCCCGAGCTACCGGCAACGATGACGCTCGAGACGCCCGCCTGCTCCCATAGGTCGCGCACGCGCTCAACAAACGGCGTGATGGGCTCGTGGTCTGCGCTCACGACGGCCGCCATAAGCTCGTCGCGCACCATGAAGTTGGTGGCCGAGGTGTCCTCGTCGATGAGCAGCGCCTTACAGCCCGCCTCCACGGCCTCCACAGCGCTTGCGGCCTGCGAGGTCGAGCCGCTTGCGTCGGCCGTGCTGAACGCGTGCGTGTCGGCCCCGGTGGGCAGGTTGTCTATAAACAGCGAGATGTCCACCGCATGCACGGCACGGCGGTCCTCTGCGCGCAGCTTCACGGCAGAGTCGTCGCACGCGACATATTCGCGCCCGTCACCGGCCACGTGGTCGTACACCCCCTCCTGCAACGCCTGCAAAAGGGTCGACTTGCCGTGATAGCCCCCTCCCACCACAAGCGTCACGCCGCGTTTGACGCCCATGCCGCGCGTGGGGCCGCGATGGGGCAAATCGAGCACGACCGCCTGGCTGTCCGGCGAGCGGAAGGGAAGCGCCCCGCGCATGGGCCGAGAGGAAGCCCCACTCTCACGGGGGAGCACGCTGCCGTCCGCCACGAAGGCAACCAGGCCGAGCCGTTCAAGCTCACCTCGGATGAAACGCTGGTCGTCGGCCAGGTTGCAGACGTCCCGCATGTGCTCCAGTCCCGCAGCGTCGCCCACGAGCGCCTCGTCAACGATGCGCGGCACAAAGTCGAACAGCATACGGCTCAGCGCCCCGGCGTCCACCGTGCGTCCATGGGCGGGGAAACCTGCCTTGAAGCAGATCTCAAAGCCGTCTTTCCCCAACATGCAGGCGCTGCGCTCAAGCACCTCGGGGCCGGGCTTGCTCGTATAGAGCGCCCCGCTCTTGCCTGAGCCGCCCGCCTTAAACGACCAACGTGCGGCGGCGCGGGCAAAGCGCCTCACGAGGAAGTCGGAGAAGGCCCGCACGCGCCAAGGCGTATCGCGCACCTCCTTCGGCCAGGCCGCATCGCCCCAATCGAGATAGACAGACAAATCGGACGGGGCGGCGAAGGGGTCGCCCTGCACATGGTTGATGCCGAGTTCGTAGCGCTCGAACCGGTAGCATCCGCGCAGGCCCTTGTAGGCCGGGTACCCCCTGCGGTCGATGGCATCCAGCTGATAGCGCAGATCGTGCGCGTCTCTCATGCTTACAGGCGCCCCGTCTTCCAAGCTTCGGTGTCTTCCACACGAATGACCGAGCAGACTTCTTTCACGCCCTCCACATCGCGCACCTTCGCAAGCGCCGCCTGCACCGCGCGCTCACGGGCCGGCTGGGTGAGCAGCACGAGCGAGGCAACTGCGGTCTCGTCATGTGTGGGCTGACTCACCAGGGCAATGGAGACGCCCTCCTCGCCGAAAATGCTCGCGACGGGGCCCAGGATGCCCGGCCTGTCCTCAAGGGAGAGCCGCACATAATAGCGGGCCGTGAGGTCGAGTGGGTCGCACACCGGGAGCACCCGGTCGAACGGCTTGGCCTCGGCAAGCGGGGCCACGCCGTGGGCCAAGGGGGTGGCCAGGGCGAGCACGTCTCCCATGACAGCGCTGGCCGTGGGGAAGTCGCCGGCCCCCGGCCCGAAGTACATGGTCTCCCCCACCGCGTCGCCCACGACGTACACCGCGTTGAAGACCCCGTCGACGCTTGCAAGCTGGTGGTTCACCGGCAGCATTGCGGGGTGCACGCGCACGTCGACGCCCTTGGCGGTGGAGCGGGCCACCGCGAGCAGCTTCACGCGATAGCCCCACTCGCGAGCGCATGCCACATCGACGGGCGAGATGCCGCGAATGCCCTCGACAAGCGAGACGTCGTCCATCGTGACGCGCGTGTTGAAGCCGATGGTGGCGAGGATGGCGATCTTCGCGGCGGCGTCGAGCCCATCGACGTCGGCCGTGGGATCGGCCTCGGCATAGCCCAGGCGCTGCGCGTCGGCCAACACCTCGTCAAACGAGAGGCCCTCGCGCTCGATGCGCGTGAGCATGTAGTTCGTCGTGCCGTTCACGATACCGGCGACGGTGAGCACCTCGTTGCCCGCCAAGGCATGCTCGAGCGTCTCAACGATGGGAATGCCGCCTGCCACGGCCGCCTCGCAGCGCAGCTGCACGCCGGCGTCATGGGCCATGCCCGCAAGCTCGCCCATGCAGTGCGACAGCATCGACTTGTTGGCGCTCACCACATGCTTGCCCGCCACAAACGCGGCCTCAAAGATCTCGCGGGCGGGATGGTCTCCGCCGATAAGCTCGACGACGATATCGACCTCGGGGTCGGCCACGATCTCATGCCAGTCGGTCGTGAACACGCCAGGGGCCAGACCAAGCTCGTCGGCATGGCGGGAGCTGCGCGCGCACGCCCGCTTCAGGCGCAGGTCAACGCCATACGAAGCCAGATAATCGTCGTGGTGGCGCTGGAGCAAGCGAACGAAGCCGCCGCCCACGGTTCCCAGGCCGATGACGGCGATGTTGACAACACCCATGAATGTCCTCCTTGTGCTGATGGCACCCGGCAAAGCGCTTGTCCCGCGCACCGCGCGCACGTTATCTCGCCAAAATGAAAAAGGCCCGGCATCGCACGCCGGGCCCCGCTGCAAACCGATTGCCTATGCGGCCTCGACGTCGACTCCGGTCGAGGCGCAGGCGCGCTGCTCCATGCTCACAGGCGCGCTCACGCCGATAAGCGCAAGCGTCTGGGCAAGCACGCGGCGCGCAGCGTCGCAGGCGGCAAGGCGCGCACGCGTAAGCTCGGCATCGTCGGTCAAGACATGGCAGTTGGTATAGAAGCCGTGGAACGCCGCCGCCGTCTCGGTTGCGTAGTGGGTGAGACGGAAGGGGGCGAGGTCCTTTGCGCAGGCCGCCACCATCTCGCCGAAATGGGCGAGGTGGCGCGCCAGGGCAAGCTCCGCCGGGTCGGTGAGAAGCGCCAGGTTCGGCTCGTCGCCGATGAGGGCGGCAGCCGTGGCGTCGAGGTCGGACGTGTCGGCGATGCCTGCCGCCTGTGCGGCGCGGCGCAGGATCGAGCAGATGCGCGCATGGGCGTACTGCACATAGAACACGGGGTTGTCCGAGCTCTGGCGCGTCACGACGTCGATGTCGAAGTCGACCTCCTGGTCGCTGGAGCGCGACAGCAGCGTGAAGCGCGTCGCGTCCTTGCCCACCATCTCAAGCAGTTCCTCGAAGGTGATCATGGTACCCTTGCGCTTGCTCATGCGCACGGGCTTGCCGCCGCGCAGCAGGTTCACAAGCTGGCCCAGCGGCACATCGAGCTGGCCCGCATGGCCCATGGCGGTGACGGCGGCCTGCATGCGGGGGATATAGCCGTGGTGGTCGGCGCCCCAGATGTCGATGAGACGGTCGAAGCCGCGGTCAAACTTGTTGGAGTGGTAGGCGATGTCGGATGCAAAGTAGGTGTGAGACCCATCGGACTTCATGAGGACGCGGTCTTTGTCGTCCCCGTAATCCGTGGTGCGGAACCACAGGGCGCCGTCTGCCTCAAACAGCTTGCCGGCAGCACGCAGCTTGTCGAACGCGCGGGTCACAGCGGTCTTGCCCTCGGCATCAGGGGTATGGAGCGTGCGCTCGGAGAACCAGACGTCGAAGTTGCACCCGCACTGCGCAAGCACCGCCTTGATGTTGGCAAGCATGGCCGCATAGCCGCGCTCACGGAAGTCGTGCAGGCGCTCGTCGGCAGGCTTGTCGAGGTCGGACGTGCCGTCCTCGTCGTAGAAGACGCGGGCGATGTCCCAGATGTACGACCCGCCGTAGGCGTCGCCGCCCAGCTCGGCGTTGAAGTCGTCGGTCAGGGGGTGCGTCTGGGGCGCCGTGCCGTCGGGGTCGTCGAGGGCGGCCACGCGGTCGGCCTCCAAGGCGTCGAGGGCCTCGTCGACGGTCTTGCCCGCAGCGACGAGCTCCACGATCTGGCGGTAGCGCTTTTCAATGGAGCGGGCAAAGGTGTTCATCTGATTGCCGGCGTCATTGATGTAGAACTCGCGCGTGACCTGCCAGCCGCAAAAATCCAGCACGTTGCACATCGAATCGCCCAAGGCCGCCCAGCGCCCATGGCCCACATGCATGGGGCCCACGGGGTTGGCGCTCACAAACTCGACGTCGACCTTCTTGCCCTGGCCGTCGTTGCAACGGCCGAACCGCTCGCCCTCACGGATGACCTGGGCAAAGACGCCGCAGATGGCCTCGGGGGCCAGGCGGAAGTTCAAGAAGCCCGGGCCGGCGGCCTCAACCGACACGATCGCGGGGTCGGCCGGCATATGCGCGATGATGGCGGCTGCGATGTCGCGAGGCGAACGATGTGCGGCCTTGGAGCTGCGCATGGCGACGGTGGACGTCCAGTCGCCCTTCTGCGGGTCGTTCGTCCTCTCGATGCCGAAGTCGCTCACCTCAAACTCCGGCAGCTCCCCCTCGGCCTGCGCGGCGGCGATGGATGTTGCGACGAGTCCGGCGATGCGGGCCCGCATGCCGCGGTCGTCAAACGACAGGGAGGAGGTTGCAGTGCTGGTTTGGGACATGTTCGTGCCTTTCATGATTATCAGGGCAAAAGTGCCAATAAGACGTGCTTAGCGCCAGGTGAGGTCGTTTTGCGAAGACCTCGCCTGGGCAATCATGGATTGACGCAGCTCCGACAGGCCGGCTTCAATGCCCACGGGGTACACCTGCGGGTTGAGCAGGCGCTTGCTCGCAGGCCTCAGCGTCGCGAGGTTGGCCGCCGCGCGGGCGCGCGCGCATGCCAGGTCCTCAGGGCGCGCAGCACGCTCGCCGTCCTGCGTGACGCGCCGCAGCATGCTCTCGCAGCGCAGGCCCTCAAGCGTGCGGGTAAGGAGCGGGTCGTTCACGTCAACGATGGTCGCAGGCCGCCCCTCGGGGTAATCCACCGTGCAGATCATGTCGGCGACCGGCGCGCCCTCGCCGTCGAAATAGCGGCGCAGGTCCTGCACGCCGGGAATGGTGCGCTTGTACACCTGCTCGGACACCTTGAGCACGGGCTCCCACTCCTTGCCCGGCATGCGCTTTGCCGACAGCTTGTACACGCCCGACAAGGCCGGCTGATCGAAGCAGGTCACAAGCTTGGTGCCGATGCCAAAACCGTCCACGCGCGCGCCTTGGAGCAGGAGCGACTCCACGAGATGCTCGTCAAGGTCGTTGGAAAGGAGGACCTTGACATAGGGCAGCCCCGCCTCGTCGAGGCGGGCGCGAGCGCGCTGCGACAGGGCGCACAGGTCGCCGGAGTCGATGCGGATGCCCGCGAGGCGCTGGCCCCGGCTCTCCATCTCGCGCGCCACGGCGATGGCGTTCTCCACGCCGCGCATGACGTCGTAGGTGTCCACAAGCAGCGTGCAGTTGTTGGGGCTTGCCTGCGCATACGCCCGAAACGCGGAGAGCTCGTCGGGAAACGCCATGACCCACGAGTGCGCATGCGTGCCCGACGCGGGGATGGAGTAGCGCTTGGCGGCAAGCACGTTGGAGGTGGAGGCGCATCCGCCCACATACGCGGCACGTGCCGCCGAAAGCGCCCCGTCGGGGCCTTGGGCGCGGCGCAGGCCAAACTCGGCCACGGGCCGCCCCTGGGCCGCCAGGCATACGCGCGCCGCCTTCGTGGCCACAAGCGTCTCGAAGTTCACGAGGTTGAGGAGCGGCGACTCGAGAAGCTGGCAGTCGATGATGGGGCCGGTCACGCGCACCACGGGCTCGCGCGGGAACGCAAGGTCTCCGTCGCGCAAGGCGTCGATGGTGACGCGGGGCCGCCAGCAGGCAAGCCAGTCGAGGAACTCGTCGGAAAACAGGGGGCCTCCGCCCGGTGCCTGCAGGTTGCGCAGGTAGGCGATGTCGGTCTCGCTGTAGCGGAAGTTCTCGACGAGAGAGGCGAGCTGGCCGGTGCCGCAGACGAGCGTGAAGCCGCCCTCATAAGGGTTCTCGCGGAAGAACGCCGTGAAACAGGCCTCCATCTCGGCCAAGCCGCCGCGCCAGAACCCCTCCGCCATCGTTATCTCGTACAAGTCGGTCAAAAGGCCGATCTTTTCCTGCCCGTCGGGCTCAAAGCTCGACGCGCGCTCGCCCGCACTTTGGCCGGCTTGCTCCATGCTCCGTCTCCGTTTCCACTGGGCCTGCGCAAAAAGCGTGCTTTGCTGGGCCGCGCAGGTTATTTGCCGAGGTTAAAGACAATCAGATAGATGACAAGCAAGACGAACATCGCCACAATCACGCCGATGACTATCTTCTGCTTCATCGGCATGGGCTCGAGGTCGTCCAGGCCGTAGTCGGGGTGCTCGCGTGCGCGGCGGCGCTCCTCCTTGCGGCGCTCCTTCTCGGCGTAATACTCCGCGTCCTCCTGGGCATACTTCTGGGCCTTGCGCAGGTTCTCAAGCTCGGCGCGCTCGGCGCGCTCGCGCTCGGCGGCGTCGGAGGCGCGCTTGGCCTCGCGCAGCGCCTCAAGCTCGGCGCGCTCGTCATCGCTCAGGGGGGTATCGGCGTTGCTCATGGGCATATCCCTTCTACCTCTTGTGTCGACGGCTCATTATAAGGCCATCGACCACGCTCATCCTACCAGCATGTCCCAGTACACAAGGTTTAGCATCAACGCGATCGCGGCAAGGGAGACGAGAACCGCCGTCACGTTCTGCCCCCTTGTCCAAGTCGAGCCGCGCCAACGGGTCACGAACATCCACACGATGCCCGCAACGGCGGCCACACAGTAGGCCGTCTCACCTACAAGCAAGGTGCCGAGGGCGGCGGGGGCGATGCCAACCGACAGGCTGTATATTCCCCAGACGCCGGCCAAAAGAGCGGCAAGCGTCGCAAACGCCAGAATAAGCGGGGCTATCTGGATGCGCGGGCGGCGGCGCCTGCGCAAACCGGAGACGCAAGCAAGGAGCCCATGAAGCACATAGCCCAGGCAGAGGACGCCGCCGAGCACCGCAAAGACAAGCAGGCCGAACTCCACGGCGAGGGTGTACTGGGGCACCAGGTAGTAATCCTCGTCCGCGCGGGAGAACTCGCTCCCACGTGCCAGGCTCACATGAAAGCGATACACGTCCTGGTCGATAGCCGTGTCCACCGAATAGACACCCGCGCCCAGGCACGTCGCCGTCAGACCGTCGAGCATGAGCACGCCCTGGTCGTTCACCGACACGACCACGCGGTCCAGGGCCGTCAGGAGCTTCGCCGGGCCAAGGGCGGCGTTGCCGGCGCTCTGGTACGTGCCGACCCACACATAGTTGTCGGGCGACGCAGAGGTGCCCACGGTGATGTCCGTGCGGCCGAAGAGCACGCGCGGTATGCCCTGCGTGATGTCAAAACGGGCCGACTGGTTCGCCATGACCGCGACGACGAGACCGCTTTCAGGATCCATGTACAGCGAGCTCGTAAACCCCGACGACGTGGTGGCCGACTCGCCGAAGACCCCCGACGTGAACGGGAAGCTGAACATGCCGTGGGCGATGCGGGCGACGCCGAGGCTCGGGTATGTGCGCGTCACGGTAAAGAGCGTCTGCACGGTCTGGTCGTCGGCAAAGAGAGAAACGTCTCCCTGCCCCATAAGCGCCTGGCCGAACGTCAACAGGTCGTCAACGGTCCCAAAGCACGTGAAGGCAGAAGAAGTCGTGGCGCGGGGCGACGAGACGCCGGAAGGGCCGGACGAGCCTTTCGCAAGGCGAAAACCCGACTCGTCGTAGACCCCTCCCGATGCCGCGCGCAGCGCGTCTCCGCCGACCATGAGCTCGGTGCTGGTCATGCCGAGAGGCTCTAAGATATGGGCCTGCACATATTCGACGAAGTCGGTCCCGCTCACCTGTTGCACAACGACGGCGGCGAGAAGCGCGTCGTAGGGCGTGTATCCCACGATCGCCCCTGGGTCGAACCCCGACTCGACCTCAAACAGCGACAGCGCCGCCGTGGCGGCAAAGGTGCGCCAGTAGTCCATTTTCACATACACCTGCCGCAGAAGTGCCGTGCTGCCCTCCTGCGGGATCAGCTTGACGGTGGGGTTGATCAGGTCGTCGGACGACATGAAGCAGGTGACAAACTTGATCAGGATCGGATAGCAGATCATAAAGCCCAGCCCGATCAGAATTACGGCGCGTACAATGCTCCAGAGCAGCCCGCCCCAGAATTCCGGGCGGCGAAGCCGCCGCGCGAGGCTGCTGCGGTCACGGAAAGCCGTCATTTTCCTCACTCCCTTCCGTTCACGACGCCCGGTCCCGGTACACCATCATCCGGTCAAGCAGGAGATAGGTGATGCCGAGGACCACCGCCACGATGCCGATATACAGGATCGACAGCGCCGTCGCATAGGAATACCGCGAGTTGCCGTAGAGAAACACGCGGATATACGCCATTGCGGCATTGTCGTAGCGGGTAAAGCTGTCCATCATCGTATACACCACGTTGACCATGATCAGCGGACTGATCATCGGGAACGAGATCTTCCAGAAGCAGATCCAGCCGTTTGCGCCCTCCACTCTGGCGGCCTCATACAGGGACGGCGAAATGGACTGCAGCCCCGCCAGAAAGATCAGCACCTGCACGCCCGACGACGTGACGACGCTGTAAAGGCTGTCGATGGCATACAGCACCACCGAGACCAGCGTCCGGTTCAGCTCCGACTCCGCGAGCAGGGCTTTTAGGTTCTGATAGTTGTACACCGCGCCCGCCGCCATGCCGGGCGTGACGATCATCGACCATCCCTCACCGCATCACCCGGGCGACATCGCTCTCGTCCTCGCCAGGCTCCGCTGCTGCGAGATCATCGCCGACGGCGAGTACTACGGCATGCAGACGTTCGACCAGTCGCTCGTGAAGCTGCTCGAGTCGGGTGCGATCGACATGCGCGCCGCGCTCGGCGCCGCGAGCCGTCCGCACGACCTCAAGGT
>CAKUKJ010000060.1 GCA_934662525.1 uncultured Coriobacteriales bacterium
CCGATAAGCGGCCCCGGGCCTGAGCGCGGCGTGGTGTTTCAACAGTACTCGCTCTTCCCCTGGATGAGCGCGCGCGACAACGTGGCCTTTGCCATCGAGCAGTCGCACAAGGGCCTCTCCCGCAGGGAGCGGATGGAGCGCGCCGACGAGTTCCTGGAGAAGGTGGCCCTGGCAGGCCTGGGCCACCGCTTCCCCAAGGAGCTCTCGGGCGGCCAGCAGCAGCGCGTTGCCATCGCCCGCGCCCTGGCCCAGGACAGCGAGGTGCTGCTCATGGACGAGCCGTTCGGCGCCATCGACGCGCGCAACCGCTCCGTCCTGCAAGACTTGCTGCTCGACCTGTGGGAGAAGGGCGGCGAGGCCGGCCGCAAGACGGTCGTCTTCGTGACGCACGACCTGGAAGAGGCCATCCTCCTCTCCGACCGCATCATCATGATGCAGGCCAACCCCGGGCGCGTGCAGGCGGAGTTCCGCGTGCCGCTCGCACGGCCGCGCAAGCGCCTCGAGCTGCTCAACAACCCTGCCTACGTGGACTTTCGCACGAGGCTCAGCAGGGTGTTCTTTGCCGATGAGGAAAAGGAGGTGCATTGCGCATGAGCATGGCAGATAACATCGCGAAAGCCGGCCCCGCAGATGGCGGCGTGGCTCCCGCCGGCCAAGCCCCACGCGGCAAGGCCGCCGAGATGCCGCCCGACCCCGAGCGCATCACGCGGCGCATGCGCCTGGTCAACGCCTCAAGCGTGCTGTTCGTGCTCTTCCTGCTCGTAAACCTGCTGCCCGACGTCACGCGCAAGGGCAGCGAGCCCCTCTATGCCATCGTGCCGCTTGCAGTCATCGAGCTTGTGGTGCTCGTCGTGAGCCTTGCGACGAAGCGGCGCGCCACGCGCGACGTGGTGGTGGACGTGAGCGCCGTCGTGTATCTCGTCTTCGGCGCATGGCTGCTCTGCTCGGCCAAGCTCGACCTGCTGCCGCAGAAGATGTTCCCTGCGCCAGGATATGTGCTGTCGCGCATCGTGGAGGACTGGGAGCAGATTTGGGAGGGCATCGGCAGCTCGCTGGGGCTCATCGGCGAGGGCTTCGTGCTCGGCGGAGCGGTGGGCATCGTGCTGGGCCTGGTGCTGGGGGCAGGGGCGCGCAGCTGCCGGGCGGCAGAGAAGGTCGTGACGTTCCTGGCGGCAATCCCGCCCATCGTGTACATCCCCTACGGCATCGCGCTGCTCCCCACGTTCCGCGCAAGCTCGCTGCTCGTCATCTTCCTTGCCACGCTGTGGCCCACGCTCACGGCCACGCTGGCGGGCGTGCAGGGCGTGGAGAGGCGCGCGCTCGACTCGGCCCGCGTGCTGGGTGTCAAGGGCCCCACGATGCTCTTCCGCGTGATCTTGCCGGCAAGCCTGCCGCTCATCTTCAACGGGCTCAACATGGGCCTGTGCATGTCGTTCATCCTGCTCACCTCGGCCGAGATGATCGGCGGCAACACGGGCATGGGCTACTACGTCAAGTTCTACTCCGACTACGGCGACTACTCGCGCATCCTGGCGGGCATCATCGTCATCGGCATCGTGATATGCGCCATCTCCGTGGCGTTCTCAAAGCTCCGGCAGCACCTCACGCGCTGGAAGTAGTGTGGGGTTGAAACGTCGAAATCGCACGTACATGCAAGCATACTAGAATGAACGGCACTTGAGGCGGGGCCGAGGCAGGCGACTGCGGCGGCCCCGCGTTTTGGGTTTTATGCCATGCGGACGAGTGTTTGAGGGAGCCACATGATAGAGATACTCTGGCACGGGCGCGGCGGTCAGGGCGCCTTCACGGCCGCCCGGCTGCTCGGCGCGGCGTGTTCCATGCGCGAGGGCCGGCACGCTCTGGCGTTTCCGTCGTTCGGCCCGGAGCGCCGCGGGGCGCCCATGAGGGCGTTCACCAAGCTCGACAGCCGCCCGATCGGCGACCGCAGCGCAATCGCGCGGGCAGACTACGTCGTCTACCTGGACGAGAGCCTGCTTGGGCCGGGCTGGGAAGGCGAGCTCAAGCCGAACGGGGCGGTGCTCGTGAACAGCGCGCGCCCCTGGGCCGACCCGCGCATCGTCGCAATCGACGCCGACGGGATCTCGCGCGAGGTGCTGGGCAGGGCCATCCCCAACACGGTTTTCCTGGGCGCGCTTGCGGCGCTGTGCCCCGAAGTCCATGCCGACGAGGTGCGTGAGGCGATACGGCAGTACATGCCCGAGAAGCTGCATGCGAAGAACCTCGCCGTGGTGGAGCGCGTGCTGGAGACGCGCGACGCTTGGAATCCTGCATGCCGACCGACGCAGGCCGCGCCCACATGCCCGGATGGTCTCACTCGCGCCGCCGCCGAGGACGCCCAGCTCGGGGGTGCCGAGCAGGTCGGCCCCCGCGCTTCGGCTGTCGCAGACGCCTCCCCCGCCGGCACGGCGGCCGATGCCATGCGCAACGGCGCGGCCCCCTCCCGCGCCCTGCTCTCCTGCGACGGCTCCCCCCGCGTCATCCCCTCGCTGCGCAGCCACCCCTCCCCGCTCGACCCTGCGGCATTTGCGCATTCGACCTGCTACGAGGCGGGCCACCTCGTCTCGAAGAACGCCGGGTGGCGCTCGGTGCGCCCCGTGCTCGACGAGGCCGCATGCACGCGTTGCCTGCTGTGCTACATGCAGTGCCCCGACGGCACCGTCTACAAGGTGGCCGACGAGGCGGCGCGCGGTGGCATCAGGCTCCAGATAGACTACGACTTCTGCAAGGGCTGCGGGGTGTGCGCCAAGGCCTGCCGGGCTGGGGCCATCCAGATGGCGCCCGAGTGCGACGCGGTCGCATGCGCAGCCGGGGCCCAGCACAAGGAGGCACGATGAAGAGGTTCCTTTCCGGCGACGAGGCCTTCGCCGAGGGCGTGTGCCTGGCGCGCCCCCAGGTCATCAGCGCCTATCCCATCACACCCCAGACCGTCGTGGTGGAGCGCCTCTCCGAGATGGTGGAGGAGGGCTCGCTCGACGCCCGGTACGTCCATGTGGAAAGCGAGCACTCTGCGCTTTCGTGCGCCATGGGGGCCAGCGCCACGGGCGTGCGCGCATTCACGGCTACCTCGAGCCAGGGGCTTCTCTACATGGCCGAGGTGCTCACCTATGCGGCCGGCGGGCGCTTCCCCATCGTCATGATGAACGCGAACCGCTCGACGGCGCTTCCCTGGAACATCTACGGCGACCAACGCGACTCGCTCTCCCTGCTCGACCACGGCTGGATCCAGTGCTATGCGCAGGACAACCAGGAGGCGCTCGACATGGCGCTCATGGCCTACCGCCTGGCCGAGGACCCGCGCGTCATGACGCCTGTCATGGTGAACCTCGACGGCTTCGCGCTCACGCATACCTACGAGACGGTCGATGTGCCCGCCCCCGAGCAGGCCGACGCGTTCCTGCCGCCCTACTCCACAACCAACCGCTTCGACTTCGACCACCCGGTGAACATGGGTTATTCCGCAGGCCCGGAGTTCAACGCCTACTACAAGTATTACGAGCACAAGGACATGCTTGGGGCTCTCGACGTGCTCGACGAGGTGGAGCGCGAGTTTGCGCGCACCTGCGGGCGCACCTACACGGGGGCTTTCGAGGAGTACCGCTGCGAGGACGCCGACTATGTCATGGTCACGCTCGGCAGTGCGGCGGGCCTCGTGCGCCAAGCGGTGGACGAGCTGCGCGAGCAGGGCATGGCGGCCGGCATGCTGCGCATCCGCTACCTGCGCCCCTTCGACGCGCGCACGCTTGCCCTGTCGCTTGCGCACACGCGCGCCGTGGGCGTGCTGGAGAAGGACGTCTCCTTCGGTGCGGAGGGCACGGTCTTCACCAACGTCAATTCGGCGCTCTTCCAGCAAGGCGTGCAGGTGCCCACCTGCAACTTCATCGGCGGCCTGGGCGGGGCCGACATCACGGCCGCTCAGATTGCGGGTGCGTTCAAGACGCTCACCTACGCTGCAAGCAGGGCGGCCGAGCGCGTGCAGTTCCTCGGTATCGACTCCATGGCCGACGGCCTGGGCGGGACCGAGACGCCGGCGCCGCAGGATGCCTCGCACACGCCAGACGAGAAGGGCAGGTAGGCCATGGCCGTCAACGCACGCACCATCACCGACGACGAGTACTTCTACGGGCACAAGGCCTGCGCGGGATGCGGGGGCTCCCTCGTGGTGCGCCAGGCCCTCAAGGTGCTAGGCCCCCGCACGATATGCGCCCTGCCCGCCGGGTGCATGAGCGCCGTGGGGTTCAACTTCCCCCAGCTGTGCTTCGGCGTCAACGCCTTCATCACGCCCTTCGCCGCCACGGCCTCGGTGCTCTCGGGCATTCGCGCTGGCCTCGAAGCGCGCGGCGAGGACCCGGACACCTACACCGTCGTGGGCTTCGCCGGCGACGGCGGCACAGCCGACATCGGCATCCAGGCGCTCTCCGGCGCCATCGACCGCAACGACGACATCCTCTACATCTGCTACGACAACGAGGCGTACATGAACACGGGCATCCAGAAGAGCGGCTTGACGCCCTTCGGCGCCCGCACCACCACCACGCCCGCAGGCAGGCACGAGCACGGCTGCCTCACGCAGAAGAAGAACCTCTTCGAGATCGTCTGCGCCCATGAGCTGCCCTATGCCGCCACTGCGAGCGTGGGGTATCTCAACGACTTCACGGCCAAGGTGGAGAAGGCGAGCAAGATTCGCGGCACGAAGTTCATCCACGTAATTGCTCCGTGCCCCACCGGCTGGGGCCATGCCACCGACGAGACGGTGGAGATCGCCAAGGAGGTCGTGGACTGCGGCCTGTGGTACCTCGCCGAATACGAGGGGCCTGCCGTGAGCGGTGTGGCGGGGGGTGCGTTCAGGCTCAACCGCAACCCCAAGGAGTTTGGCGACGTGGCCCACTATCTGCGGCGTCAGGGGCGCTTCCGCGCGCTCGACGACGCGGACGTCGCCCAGGTCACCGCAGGCCGCGACGCGACGTGGGAGCGCATCCGCGCGAACTGGACGCGCTAGCGAGGCGCGTTCCCGCGCACGTCTGCACCTGGCACCCTTCGCTGAAACTCCTGCGAAGCGCGCCACCCATCGCCCACCGCCATCCCATCGCTTCATCAGCACTTCGTCCACGAAAGGATTCCCCCGCACATGCAACCCCTCAGCAGGTCAACCGAGACCTTCACCGACTCGGTCATTCGCCGTATGACGCGCGTGGCGCTCAAGCACGGCGCCGTCAACCTCTCCCAGGGCTTCCCCGACTTCGACCCGCCGCGCGCGCTTCTCGACCGCCTCGCGCAGGTCGCCTACGAGGGGCCGCACCAGTACGCCCTCACCTGGGGCGCGCAGAACTTCCGCGAGGCCCTCGCCGCCAAGCAGCGCCGCTTCATGGGCATCGACATCGACCCAGACAAGAACATCGTCGTGACCTGCGGCGGCACCGAGGCCATGATGTGCGCCGTGCACACCGTGTGCGACCCGCACGACAAGGTCGTGGTGTTCTCGCCCTTCTATGAGAACTACGGGGCCGACGCCATCCTGTGCCATGCCGAGCCCGTCTACGTGCCGCTCGAGCCGCCTGCGTTTACATTCGACGGGGCCAAGCTCGAGGCGGCCATGGCGCAGGAGCGTGTGAAGGCGCTCATCCTGTGCAACCCGTCAAACCCCTGCGGGCGCGTCTTCACCCGCTCAGAGCTTGAGGCCATCGCTCACCTCGCCGAGAAATACGACATCTGGGTCATCACCGACGAGGTGTACGAGCACATCGTCTATGCGCCCAACAAGCATGTGTATTTCGCAAGCCTGCCCGGCATGCAGAAGCGCACCATCTCGTGCGGGTCGCTCTCCAAGACCTACTCCATCACCGGCTGGCGCCTGGGATACATCATCGCCCCCGAGGAGGTGGTGGAGGTCGCCAAGAAGGTGCACGACTTCCTCACCGTGGGCGCCCCGGCCCCTCTCATGGAGGCCGCCGTGGCGGGCCTCACCATGCCCGACTCGTACTATGACGAGCTCACGGCCACCTATACCCACAAGCGCGAGCTCTTCTGCAACGGCCTCGCCGACCTGGGCATGAAGTTTGTGAAGCCGCAGGGCGCCTACTACGTGATGTGCGACATCTCCGAGGCAGGCTATGCCGACGACGAGGCCTTCGCCTGCGATCTGGCGCAGTACGCCAAGGTGGCCGGCGTGCCGGGCAGCTGCTTCTTCCACGAGCCCGAGAATCGCTATATCCGCTTTCATTTTGCGAAGTCGGACGCGACCCTGCTCGCCGCACTCGACAACCTGAGCGGCTGGCAGGACAAGCTGCCGAGGAAGTAAGGCAGGCTCGCTCTTTACGCGAAGCAACGGAAACGAGGAGGGGCGGCGGACCCATGCCCGCCGCCCCTCCTCGATACGTCACCTCAAAACCCTCAATGAGGTCGCTTACTCAAGCCCGATGGTCTCTTTCATGTCCTTGATAAACGAAGAGACCGTGAAGGCGCCGACAACCACCATGACGCCGCGGATGATGAGCATGAGGCCCAGGTAGATTGTGAACAGGCTCGGCATCGTGAGCATAAGCACGCCGAAGACCACCGTGACGACGGCGCCGAGCACCTCCAGAATGCCCGTGCCCATGCCGAAGGCCTTGCCTGCGCGGACGCCGGCAAAGACGTCGAGCACGCCGGTCACGATGAATGCGATGCCCGCAAGGAACGCGATCGTCACGCCGCCAATGAGCGGATGGACCAGGAAGATGACGCCGACAATGCAGTCGAGAATGCCCATGAGCAGCGACGACGCACCCACAGGGGCGAACAGGCCCAAATCGAAGAACGTCGCGATGCGCGTGATGCCGCCTGCCAGGAAGCACACGCCGGCTATGGCCGCCACGATGGCAAGCGTGGCCGCAGGCCAGGCAAGGCAGGCGACGCCGAGCAGCGCCACCACGATTCCTAGGGCCACAAACCACCACTTGTAGTGGCGCGACTTCTTCTCAGGCTCGATGACATGGGCATTGACCTCGATGGGCTCAGACATGATGAGCGCCCCCTTCGTCCTTCTCACGACGGCCCCCCAATGGGCCGCATGAGCTCTTTGGTATTGCGGCCAGTTTATACCACGGGTGGGGACAATCGAACCCAGCAAACAGAAATGACTTGTTGAGCTGCGGATTCGCCGTCTCTCTCGCCGAAGGGCGCATGTCGGGCCGTGAAGGTTGCGCCGCGAGGAATTGCTCATTCGGCGTCTCCCCGCAAGATGCATCGCCCCTCTTCCGTATGCCCAATCTATGTGCCCATGTTTCCTTGCGGTTTCCAAGCCGTGACAACTTCGCCGTTTGCCGCATACACGCTTGCAACACACGCAAGGTTGGGGCACTATAGGCACCGTGCTTTCGTTGAAGCTTTCGGAATGTCTCAGAGACAAACCGACGGCGGAGAAACCTCTGGAGAACTCTTAAGTGAGTGCCGAAGGGGCAAGGTCGCACCAAGCGGTGCAGGCTGAAACTCTCAGGCAAATGGACAGAGGCGGTGCGCAATGCGAGGCGTCACGGCCAAGGCCGTTGCCTGGCCCTCTCGCAGCGACGAGCCGACCTTGGTCCCTTCTCCAGCCGTACAGATGCGTGATACGACTTGGAAAGGAACGACCGTGCAAGAAGCCCTGCTCGAAATCGTGCAAACGATTAACAACTACCTCTCAAACTACGTGCTCATCGTGCTGCTCATCGGTGCGGGCCTGTTTTTCACCATCCGCACCCGAGGCGTGCAGTTCCGCTGCTTCGGCGAGGGCATGCGCCGCGTGTTCGGCAATTTCTCGCTCAACGGCAAGAAGCATGACAGCGGCATGAGCTCCTTCCAGGCACTCGCCACCGCCGTGGCCGCCCAGGTGGGCACCGGCAACATCGTGGGCGCCTGCGGTGCCATCCTCGTGGGCGGACCGGGCGCCATCTTCTGGATGTGGCTCATCGCCATCCTGGGCATGTCCACCAACTACGCCGAGGCGGTGCTTGCCCAGAAGACCCGCAAGGTCGATGCCGACGGCACCGTGCACGGCGGCCCGGTCTACTACATCAAGACGGTGTTCCACGGCAAGTTCGGCACGTTCCTGGCCGGCTTCTTCTCCGTTGCCATCATCCTGGCGCTGGGCTTCATGGGCTGCATGGTGCAGTCCAACTCCATCGCCTCCACCTGCGCCACCGCGTTCTCCATCCCCACGTGGGTCATCGGCCTCATCGTTGCGGCCGTGGCGGGCTTCATCTTCCTCGGCGGCGTGAAGCGCCTCGCCGCCGTCACCGAGAAGGTCGTCCCCTTCATGGCCCTCATCTACATCGTGGGCGGCCTGGCTGTGCTCGTCTCCCATGCCAGCCAGGTCCCTGCGGCCTTCGGCCTCATCTTTGAGTGCGCCTTCAACCCGCAGGCCCAAATCGGCGGCGTCACCTTCGGCATCATCGCGGCCATCTCTCAGGGCGCCAAGCGCGGCCTGTTCTCCAACGAGGCCGGCATGGGCTCCACCCCGCACGCCCACGCCATGGCCAACGTCAAGAACCCCCACGAGCAGGGCGTCGTCGCAATGATCGGCGTGTTCATCGACACCATCATCGTCGTCTCCATCACCGCCCTCGTCGTCATCACCATCCTCTACACCGGCGACGGCGTGCTCGCCCAGGGCCTCTACGACGGCGTCGACAAGACGAACATGGCCCAGCTCGCCTTCTCAAGCCTCATGGGCGGCAACCTCGGCAACATCTTCGTGGCCGTGTGCCTGCTGTTCTTCGCCTTCTCCACCATCCTCTCCTGGAACCTGTTCGCCAAGATCAACGTCATCTACCTGTTCGGCAAGAAGGCTGTGCCCGTGTTCTCCGCCATCGCGCTTGTCTTCATCTTCCTGGGGTCGCTCCTCTCCAACGACCTCGTGTGGGAGCTTGCCGACATGTTCAACCAGCTCATGGTGCTGCCCAACGTCATCGCGCTCGTGGCCCTCTCAAGCACCGTGGCCATCTGCGCCAAGACGCGCGGCGAGAAGAGCGACCTGCCTGCCTTCGCCGAGGGCGCCGAGGTAGACCACAAATAAATGAACCACAAGCAAAGAGTGCGGTTCCACCTATAAAGCAGCACCCAACGCGCAAGAGCGCCCACCAGCCAATCAGGCCGGTGGGCGCTCTTCGTTTAAAGCAGCTTGCACTACAATCTCAATACGAATCATTGGTATGATTTGTCGTTGCTTGCAACTTGCCAACCTGAATCCAAAAGACCTCCCTGGTGATAATTCGTAAGTTCATGCAAGGGAGCCTTGCAGGCGAAATGAACCCGAACCACGTTGCTCCAATCAGCGTGGGAAAGGATGGAAGTGACCGATGACATGCAGACGCACCCTCATGTGCAAGGATCACCCCGTGGTGGAGTTCATCTACGACGAAGAAATCCATGCGGTGACGAAGATAATCGATGTGCCCGGTCGTGAGTTCGCCCCGGCCGCACTCTTCGCCCCCGACAGCGGTCACCCCATCACACGCCGCACGCTCAACGACTGGTGGGCGGGCCGCGCCATCCCCTTCACACGTGACGACATGCGAAGGCTCAAGGAGGGACTGGGCATCTCCTCAACCATGGAGCTGCTCGAAAAGGGCATGGGCCTGTCGCTCTCCGACCGTTACTGGGTCAAGGAGGCGGGTGACCTGCGGGGCTGGGGCGAGGTCAACTTCTTCGACAACCCCTTCGGCGA
>CAKUKJ010000061.1 GCA_934662525.1 uncultured Coriobacteriales bacterium
GTCAGGCGCAGCTCAATGCCCAGTACAAGCGTGAGAAAGCTGACTATCTGAAGAGGAAGAGGGCCGATGACGAGCGCGTGCGCAGGGAAGGCGTCGAGGCTGAGGCGCTGCGTCGTCAGCGCAGGGTGCTTGAGAAGAAAGACGCCGAAACCGCCCGACTGCTCGAACAGGCTTACGCTCAGGGCGTGATCAAGAAGAAGTACAGGAACCTGCATGCCGTGTGCAGGTTTATCGACTACTTTGAGAACGAGATCTGCGACAAGTTCACCGGGCCTTTTGGGGCGAACTCGCGCTATGATGCCGAGACCCCGCTCAACCAGATCCGTGCCTCGCTTGAGGACATCAAAGGCCTGCTGAGGACAATCGTTGCCAACCAATACACGTTGAATGCTGCATACAATTCGATAAAAGACCAGGTCGAAACTCTCAACTCGTCTATGGGACGTTTTGCGTCCGATTGCGGGGCGAGCCTGAGGCGCATAGATGCCGCAGCGGCGGACGGCTCGCAATACCTCGCGTCCATCAGCGCCGATTCGGCAGCCGCCCGCTGGAGCGCCGAGCAGACCCGCATGGAGCTCGCCTACAAGCGCTGGCTCGACAGCCCGCATGATTACCGCAGGAGCCTGTAAGGGCGATCGGCGTTTTGGGCGTCGTGGGTGGGCCCGTGTGCTCGCGCTTGGGGCGTTGCGCGCGGCTGCGCGCCGAATGTGGCAGGTGTTGCCGCGAAATGGGGGTTCGCCTACCGCGCTTTGGCGCATTTGACGCGCGGTCACCGGAGACTTGGCATGCGTGCTAAAGGTTGGCTGACAAAACCGCAGGTCACGTACGCCTGGTTTGCCGGCTGGAGCGCTTTGGCGGAGTTTGGACAAGAGATTGTGCGGGAGGTGCGGTAGACGAACCCCGGTTTTGCGGCAGTATCTGCGCATCCGTGCGCCCGTATGCCCGCGCTTGGGGCGCAGTGCGGGCATACGGGCGCGGCTACTCTCCAATCAAGGGCAGCTGCTCATCCCAAAATGCGATGGCGGCGGGGGAGTGCCTGCCACCCTTCTTGCGTATGGCGTAGGTGCCGAATTCGTCCGATGCGGGGAAGTCGAGACGCACGGCAAGACTGCCGGCAGGCGGCTGGCGGATGCGGGGGTCGAAGGCGAAGCAGATGGCGTCGCGCTCGCGGCTGATGCGCTTCATGAACTCGCCGTCGGTCGCCGTCGCGATGACGTTGGGCGCTATTCCCGCTTGCCTGCAGTTTTCCATGACGAAACGCGGCAGGTGGTTCGTTGAGCCGGCTGTGACCATGGGGAGGCCGTCGAGTGCCTCAAGTCCCACGTGCGGGATGCCCCGGTCCTGCGAGGCGCGGGCCAGGGGATGGCCCTCGGGCACCAGCAGCCAAACGCCCATGCGCACAATCGCCTTTGCGTCAAAGTCCGTGACGAGCTGGGGGTGCGTGCCGAGTATCCCTATGTCGAACTCCCCCGCTTTGAGCGTGGAGAGGACCCGCTCGGAGTTCATCTCTTCGATGACGAGCGTGACATGGGGGTGGCGCTGCGTGTAGGTGTCGAAGAACCCTTCGGGCAAGCCCGCCGCGCCGCCGGTGACAAGCGCGACGTTGAGCGCCTGCCCGTCTGTCGCGCATGAGGGGAGGCTGGCGTACCTCTGCTCGAATTCGGCGAAGGATTGGTAGAGGGCCTCGGCGTCTCGCAGGAACTCCGCGCCGAAATCGGTGGGGCTCATCTTGCCCCGGACATACTCGAAGAGGGGCTTCTTTGTCTGAAGCTGGATGCGGCGCATTGTTTTCGATACGGCCTGATGGCTTATCCCGAGCATTTTGGCCGCTTGGTTGTAGCTGCCCGCCGCGCCCACCGCCAAAACGGTGCGCAAGTCAAGAATGTCCATGGCTGCCCCTTTCAGCATGGGGACAGGATAGCGCCTTGGGGCCTTTTTGCAACTCTTGGTTGCAGGGTGTGGCAACCAAGAGACACTACCCGCCGCGTCTTCGGGGCGGTACAGTCTGCGATGAAGCGGGACGCAAAGGGGCGTCCCGGGGGATTCAGGGGGTTTTCCATGAACAAGCTTTCCCGCCGTTCCTTCCTCACCGGCGCCTCGATGGCGGCCGTTGCCGCAGCGGGCGCGTCCGTTGCCCTGGCCGACTCCGTCCCGTCGGACAACGCGATGAGCGATGCCCAGAGCCTTGCGCTCACCAATGTCAACGGCATCGCGTCCGACCCCAACTATGTCATCGACATCGCAAACGGAGAGCCGAAGTGGGCTTTTGAGATTGCCCCCGACCCCATTCCGGAGGACCAGATTACCGGCACCATCGAAGACGACATCATCGTCATCGGCGGCGGTATGGCCGGCTTTGTGACTGCCGCCTCCGCTGCAGAGCAGGGCGCGTCCGTTACCCTGTTCACCGCGTCTGCCACGCCTATCTCCCGCGGCGGCTCCAACTTCTCCGCCTACAACAAGGTCATTGAGGAGTACGGCATCGACAAGCTCGACCCGGTGCCCTTCTTCTACAAGGAGATGCGTGCTGCGTCTTACACGATTGACCAGCAGATGTGGATGCGCGCCTACAACAACTCCGAGGAGGCCATGAACTGGCTCATCGACCTGGTGCGTGACAAGGACGTCGAGGTGTTCCTCGAGCGTGACAACATCAACGACGGTGGCCCCAACTACGCCATCGCCTTCGGCGCCGTGGGCGACAACGAGGGTTCCGCTTCCACCGGCCAGCAGAACGCCGTGGAGGCCGTCGCCAAGTTCGCTGAGGAAAAGGGCGCCAAGATTACCTGCAACGTGGTGGCCAAGCAGCTTGTGAAGGACGACTCGGGCGCCGTGGTGGGCGTGATTGCCCAGAACGCCGACGGCACCTACGTCGAGTACAAGGGCAAGTACATCGTCATGGCGACGGGCGGCTTCTGCGCCGACAAGAACATGGTGGCCAAGTACATCCCGCAGGTCATCCCGCTGGTGGGCACCGATCCCGTCGACGTGGACTACAACACAGGCTTCGCCTTGACGGGCATCTATGCCGGCGACGGTCAGAAGATGGGCCTGTGGGCGGGCGCCGCCTGGCAGAAGTGCTCGGCCGCCCCCATCATGCAGGGCGCGTGGTCGGGCTCCAACGAGCCGCTCACGTTCCACCAGGGCCTCAACGTCAACCTCAACACCGAGCGTTACCAGCGCGAGGACGTGAGCGCGCCCTATACGGCAAACCACCTGCTCCAGCAGCCGGGACGCCTTGCCTACGGCATCTGGACTGCCAACTTTGCCCAGGACGTCATCGACACGGGCCGCGAGTTCTACTACTTCAACACGCGTTATGACGTCCCCGCCGCCACGGCAGACGAGGTCGTTGCCAAGTGGGACGCCGAGTGCGAGAAGTTCGACACGCTTGCCGAGCTCGCCGAGGCGCACGGCCTCGACGCCGAGAAGCTGCAGGCGGTGGTTGATCGCTACAACGAGCTCGTCGACCTCGGCGAGGACCTCGACTTCCACAAGAACCCCGACTACCTGGTGCGCATCGACCCGGACGGCCCCTTCTACTGCGCCATGAACTACCCCATGTTCATGTCCACCGAGGCCGGCCTCAACACCAACGTGAACGCCCAGGTGTGCGACGCCAACGACCAGCCCATCCCCGGGCTGTTCAACGTCGGCCAGATGATGGGCAACATGTACGCCAACAACTACAACTTCGCCATCCCCGGCATGAGCTACGGCCTCAACTGCATCACCTACGGCTACCTGCTCGGCCGCGACCTGGCCGCCGGCAAGTTCTAGGGGTCTAAGTTTGGGGCGGTGTCGCCCTGTTCCAATCGGTTGCTTTGACTGTACGGCTGTACGGCGAGGGGTCTGGGGCGCTATCGCGCTGCCGGGCCCCTCGCTTTTGAGGCTGCCTTGCCTGCACGCAATCGCACAGAAGCACGAGGCCGTTAGTCGGTCGCCTCCACCAGGTCGATGAGCTCTTGTTGGGAGTGGACGCCGAGTTTGACGTAGATGTGGGCGATGTGCGATTTGGCGGTGTTGCGCGTGATGCTGAGCTGGTCTTGGAGGTAGCGGGCGTTGCGGCCGCGCACGAGCAGCTCGAAATCTCCGTCTCGCGCTAGGTGAGCTGGGCCTTTGAGGCGATGTCGGTGAGGAGCCGGCGAAGCTGCGACGTCGAGAGCGCGTCATCGGGGCCATGCGCGGCCTCGGCGGTGGCGGTGCTTGCGCCTGCGGTTTTGCCGAGGCCATGGCGAGCGATGTTTGCAATGTTGGCCCCCTCGTCTGAGAACCAAGAAAAAAGGCGGGTGTTGCGAAAAAACAGAGTGGTCACGGAACGCGTTGGGTTGCATGGGGCGATGAAGCCGGCTGTGCCGGCAGGGGCCGTGCTAGAATGTGCGCCTGCTGATAGGGCGATGCAAGAAAGGTGGGGCAGCGGGATGGTGGACGCGGTCATTTTTGACATGGACGGGCTCATGTTCGACAGCGAGAGGATTTGGGGGACGCTGTGGGAGCCCGCCTTGGCGGCGTTCGGCCGCACGGTGCCCGAGGGTCTGCCGGGGGCTGCGTGCGGCACCACGGGCGACGCCACCATTGCCGCCATTAGAAGGTACTGCGGCGACGACATCGACGCCGAGGGCGTGTTCCACGAGTTCTATCGCCTGGCGGCCGAGCGCTTCGCGCAGGGGGCGCCTAAGAAACCCGGTCTTGACGAACTCCTCAATTACCTGCAAGTACGCGGCATCCCCATGGCGGTGGCGTCGTCGAGCCCGGTGGGCATCATCGAGGCTGACTTGCACGCCGCGCAGGTCGAGGGTTTCTTCTCCCACATTGTCTCAGGTCAGCACGTCGCCCATTCCAAGCCTGCGCCCGACATCTTCCTCGAGGCGGCCCGACGGTTGGGGACGGACCCCGCTCGCACCCTCGTGCTCGAGGACAGCTTTGCCGGTGTGACGGCGGGGGCGGCCGGCGGATTCATCACCGTCATGGTGCCCGACTTGCGCCGGCCCACCCCCGAGATTCGCAATCGCGCCACGCGTGTATGTGCGAGCCTGCACGAGGCGCGCGAGCTGCTGGAGGCAGGGGAGCTGTAGGGCATGCTGTTGCGATTGTAGGCGTGCGCATGCAAAGAGCCCGCCGGTAAACCTTCCGAAAGGTCGACCAGCGGGCTTCTTCGTGCCTTCTTCGTGCCTGAGTTGCGCGTGCCTCTCCTGTTTCGGGCTCTACTTCCCTGCGAGCGTCTCGCCCACGTAGTAGCCGGTGGCCGCCACGGTGGAGCAGCTGGCGTAGGAGAGCGTGGTCAGCGCGCCGCAGGCATACAGGCCGGGGATTTCCTGGCCCTCGGTGTCGAGCACCTGGTTGTTGGGGCCCACCATGAGGCCGCCGGAGGTCTTGTAGCGCATGGCGTTGAGCTTGAGCGCGTGGTAGGGCGGCTGCAGGGAGTTAAGCCAGGCCGTCTTGCCGAAGGCCTTGTCCTCGCCTGCCTCAACGTAGCCGTCGTACTCCTCGAACGTGGCGGCCAAAGTGTCGGCGGGCACGTCCATCGCGGTGGCCAGGTCCTCGAGCGTATCGGCCGTGCGGTAGGCGTCGGCATGGATGTTGACGTTGTTCTCCACCGACTTGGCGATGCAGCGGGTGTCGAAGGCCTGCTGGTCGAAGATGACCCACCACTCGCGATACCCTGCCTCCATGGCAGCGGCGGCTGCGTCGTGAGACTGTCCCTCCTGGATGAAGCGCTTGCCGTTGGGCAGCACGAGCACGAGCGGCGCCCAGTAGCCCCAGGTGGTGGCGTTGGGGATGTCGCCCATGAGGTTGCAGTAGGTGAAGGAGGAGTCCATACCGTCTACCTGGGCGCCGGCGGCTGCGGCGATCTTGTGGCCCTCGCCCATGGAGCCGTGCACGAGCACGCCCATGTTGGCCCAATCGGGCAGGTACTGGGCGACCATCTCGCCGTTGTCCACGAAACCGCCGGTGGCCAGGACGACGGCACCGGCCTTGATGTCGACGGGCTGGCCGTCGGCGTCCTCAAAGCGGCAGCCAATCACGGTACCGGACTCGTCCTTGATGAGGGCCGTGGCGCGCATCTCGTACTCGAACTCGCAGCCCAGTTCCTCAAGCTTGGCCTGCAGGGGCGCCAGGATGTAGGTGTAGCCCGTGCCGATGCCCTCGGCCGGCAGGATGACGCTGGCCGCCAAGCGCGGCAGCTCCTCGTCGGAGGCCGGCTGCTGGAACTCGCAGCCGAAGTTCTCGATGGCGCAGTCCACGAACTTCGTGTTGGCGTAGTATTTGTTCTTTGCCCACTCGGGATACCAGTCGTACTGGTCGAAGCCGGCGGTCTGCTTTTCGGCCACGGCCTCCCATGCCTGGTCGATCGTGGTGGTGAGGCCGGCGTCGAGCTGGGGCTTGGAGCCCGAGGCGAACATGAACCAGCAGGAAGACGCCGAGTCGCCGCCGAAGGAACCCTTCTTCTCGCAGAAGATGATCTTCTTGCCCGCAAGGGCTGGCTCCATGCCGGCGGCCAAGCCCGCCAGGCCGGTGCCCACGATGAGGATGTCGGCCTCCTGGGTGAAGTTGACCTCCGCCGTGCCTACGACCGTGCCCGCTGCGGCCTCGTCGGCCAAGGCGGTGCCTGCCAGCGCTGCCGAGCTTGCGACCAAGCACGACGCCCCGCCGAATTTGACCAGGTCCCTGCGCGTGAGTTGCATGAGAGTTTCCCTTTCTGCTCGCTATGTATGTGACGGTGTGGCACACGCATGACGGCTCCGCATGCGCCGCTCGTCGCCATTGCGGTTTCCACTATAGGCAGCGTGCACAAGAAGCGCTTCACAGATAACCTGTGAGAATGATATATGTCGAGGTAGATTGCCTGTATCCTCATGAATGCCCGTGAACGCCCTTGTTACTCGACACTCAATCGATATCGGGCGCGGCAGTCGTCTCGGTTATACTGGGCGTAGACTGGACTCAGTTTTCTGGGCGCCTGAAATGAGAGGTGGGGAGCGGGTGAAGGACGACGCGTCGCGCCGTGCGGGCTTGTTGCTCTTGCTGGGATACGGCGCATATGCGTCGGCAAACTCGGTCGGCTATCTCAATGCCATGGGGACGGTGGAGGCCAATTTCGGCTTTGTGTCTCAGCTGCCGTTCATGATGACGAGCTGCGCTGCCCAGGTCGTGGCCGCTCTTGTTGTGATTTTCCGCGCCCGGAATCGGAATGCGGGGAAGGGGGCTGCCCCTTCGCTCAGTTCGGGATATGCCTTGCTTCTGCTTTGCGGTGCCATAGGGATGGCGGGCGGGCTGGGCTTTCTCGATTTTGACGGGCAAGGCATGAACGACGTCTCATCGGAGGTCCTTGCAGTTGCGCTTGGCTGCCTGCGTGGAATCGGCAGCCTTGTGGTCGGCGTTGCATGGTATGAGCTGCTCATCGTCTATACGGGCACCTCTGTTCCTGCGCTCCTGCTATCGGTAAGCGCATTGCACGCTTTCTTGGGCCTTGCGATGGGCTGGATTCCTTTGGGATTAGTCCGGCAGGCTGTCATGCTGCTCCTCTACGTTATCTCCTGGGCGTTTGCATGCCGCATTCTCAAAAGCGCTCGCCCCATTGCTTCGATTGACGCGTTCATCGCCCACGTAACCCTCTCGTCTCAAGACGGCCGGGGGTTTGCGAGCGCTTGGCTGTGCCTGCTTGTCTGCCAGTTTGTGGTGGGCATCGCCAACACGGCCGTGTTTGAGTCGGAGTTCGCCTCGGCCCTTGCGTCGGTCAACGTCGATGTTTGCATCCTCATTGCAACGGCCGTGCTCGCGGCTCTGTTCGCGGCGGTGCGACATCTTCCAAATCCGGAGACCGTGTTCAAGGCAATCATGCCGGTGCTGCTCGTCGTTTTTACGGTCGCGGCCCTCGCCGCGGGCACGTATGGGTCGGCCATGGGCTACGCAATGATCATCTGCTATGAGGCGATAGCCATCACATACTCGGTGTACCTCGTACAGTTTGTTCAGACAGGTCGCTATCGTCTGCGTGGTTTTGTGGCCCTGACGTCGGGCGCGGCGAGCCTTACGCTTCTCTTGGGCCTTGCCATCGGCATCGGGCTGAATGCGCTGAGCAGCAACCACGGGGTGCCCCTGTTCACGCTGCTGGCTTTTGACGCCATATACCCGCTGGGGTTGGCCCTGCTTGTGATGCAACGGGGGCATGCCGGTGCTGGCGCGGCGGACAAAGTGGATGCCGAGGCGCCCGTTTCCGTGCAGGTCCCCGGCGCGTCTTTGGGGGCAGGCGACACGTCCGAGAATTTTGAGAAGCGCGTTCGCGAGCGTGCCAATGCGTATGGCCTGACTCCACGCGAGACGGAGTTGTTTGCCCGCCTCGTGCGCGGACATACTGTCAAATCAATTTGCGAGGACCTCAGCATCACCGAGAACACCGCGTGGACCCATATCCGCAATATTTACGCCAAATGCGGGGTCAAAAGCAAGCAGGCCCTCATTGAGGCGTTTGAGCGGGGAGATGTTCTCTAGAGTTAGGTAGGCGTAGGTGAGGCGGGTTGTTGAACTGCCGTTTTGCGGTGTGAAGCGCTGGGGCATCCATCACCGAGGCCTATTCATATGGAGGCGCTTGATTTTGTGCGCGAGGCCGGGCGGAGAGCGAGCTTCCGCCCAGGAGAGCGCTGCTCTTCTTGGGCCTTGCTGTCCTTGCGCCAACGGGCGAGATGTTGCTCGGAGGAGGGGTGTGGTACGGATGACATGGGCTGTCCAGCCAAGACGCGTGATTGGTCAGGTGACAGACGGGACGGCTTTCTTATCTATGGCCTCGCCTTGGAATCTGTCAGGGCTTGGCGCTTATGAGACTGAGGGCCGACTGAGTGTTACCTGAATCTCATGAGTACCATAAGGTGATACACTTAGTGTTGTCTTAGTACATTCTAAGGAGGTCTTATGTCAGTGGCAATGACTGTGAAAATGGACGAGGGCGTTAAAGCGACGGCATGCAGCATGCTTGATAGTATGGGTATGACGTTCGGTGGCTTTGTGAATATGGCTGCTCGCCAGCTTATCATTCAGGGCCGTTTGCCGTTTGAGGTTATAGCTCCCCAGCAGAGCGAGGTCCCCAATGAGGTCACGCACAGGGCCCTCATCGAGGCCGAGGCCAAAACCCTCGGACTTATCCCCGACGACGCCGTTTCTTTTTCCGACGCACATGAGGCGGCCGAGTTCATTCGGGGGCTTTAGACCATGTGGGAGATAAAGTTCGAGCCGACGTTTGTGCGTGAGGCGCGCGAGATCATGAAAAGGCATCCTCAGCTGAGAGAGGAGCTGGCAGTGGCGGTCGAACTTTTGGCCGAGACCGGCGCCTTGCCCGACGGCTACTCGCTTCATGCACTTGACAACCCGGGCGGCAATTACAACGGCCATATGGATTTCCATCTTTCAGACGGTTTGTGCGATGTCGTGGTCCTTTATGCTGTCAACAAGGGACATCTTCTGATTCGATTTGTTCGCATGGGGACTCACAATGATTTGTTCCATGGGCCGGTGCGATAGGCGGCTGGGGCCGATTGACATGTTGTCAGTACGGCCAGCTCAGATGCTCGACGCTTGAAGACAGTTGCGGGGCTTGGCCTTATCGTTAGGTCGTGTTTAAGGAGCCGGTTTTTGCCATCGCGCAGGAGATTGGCCCCTGAAACGCTTACCTGAATCAACAACCGCCTAAAATACTGACG
>CAKUKJ010000062.1 GCA_934662525.1 uncultured Coriobacteriales bacterium
GGTCGAGGTGCTTTCCTCCGTCTACGCCCAAACCGGCCGCCAGTTCGTGATCATCATCGACGAGTGGGACTGCATCATGCGCGAGAGCGCCGACGACCACGAGGCGCAGAAGGCCTACCTGGATTTCCTGCGCGCCTGGCTCAAAGACCAGCCGTTCATTGCGCTTGCCTACATGACGGGAATCTTGCCCGTGAAAAAATACGGCAGCCACTCGGCCCTCAACATGTTCGACGAGTTCAGCATGGTCGACCCGCTCGAGATGGCGCCCTTTATGGGCTTCACTTCCGACGAGGTCGCCGCGCTGTGCCAAGAGTGGGGTCGCGACCTGAACGAGTGCAAAGCTTGGTACGACGGCTACCGCCTGCCGGGCGTGGGCGAGGTGTATGCGCCGCGCTCGGTGGTGCGTGCCATGATGTCGGGCGAATTCTCCAGCTACTGGACCCAGACCGAGACGTTCGAGGCCCTGCGCAAATACATCGACATGGACCTGGACGGCCTGCACGGCAAAGTGGTGGAGCTTGTGGGCGGCGGCCGCGTCGAGGTGAACACGCAGACCTACTCCAACGACATGACGACGCTCAACAGCGCCGACGATGTGCTCACGCTGCTCGTCCACCTGGGGTACCTCGGCTACGACAGGGACACCCGCGAGGTGTTCGTGCCAAACCGCGAGGTGGCGGGTGAGTACGCCAACGCCACGCAGGACAAGGGCTGGGCCGAAGTCGCCCGTAGCATCGCCGACTCCGAGAAGCTGCTGCGCGCCCTGCTCGCCGGCGACGCCGAGGCGGTTGCAGCTGGAGTCGAGCAGGCTCACATGGATGCCGCAAGCGTCATCTCCTACAACCACGAGGAAGACCTGGCCTGCACGCTGAGGCTCGCGTTCTACTCGGCCATGCGCCGCTACCGCCTCGTGCGCGAGGCGCCCGCCGGCAAAGGGTACGCCGACCTGCTCATGGTGCCGCTCAAAAGCTCCGGGGACATACCGGGCGTGGTGGTCGAGCTCAAGTGGGGGGCATCGGCCGATGAGGCGGTGGCCCAGATTCGCGAGCGCGACTATGTGGCCGCCTTCCGCGGGACCTCCGGTGAGCACCAGGCGCTCCTGTGCGGCATTGCCTACGACCCCAAGACCAAGCGCCACTCCTGCGTCATCGAGCAGGCATAGAGGCCTGGTTGGTCCATGCGTGCCGCCGGCGAACTTCAAACCATAGGCCACGAGTTTCACGCGTCTGCTGCACATACAGAGCCCGTGCCTTTGAGATAGTCATTTCGCGGACGCCGAGCCGGCGGCGCATGGCACGACGCACCCTATGGGTAAGCTACCTTCCATGGACGCGGCGCTGCATGCCGCATGGGACAAGGGAGGCATATGGCTGCTACGGTGGCAGATTTTGAGAAGGCGGTGGTGGACCGCTTCGGGGCGGTCGTGGGCGAGCAGGCCCAGGGCGGCAAGCCCGACGCAGCGCGCAACCTGCTGCTGACGGCGTTCAGGGCCAAGCGCTTCCAGACGCACCACCTGCCTGAACGCCGCCAACCCGGCTGGGGCCGCATCGCCAGCCGCATCGCGCTCGATGACATGGTGGAGCCGCTCATGCATCCCGAGCGCGCCGCGCTCGCAAGCGTCTTCATGCCCACGGAGATCTTCCGCGCGGCGGGGCTGCTGCCCTACTCGGCCGAGGCGCTCTCGGGATTCGTCACGGCCGCCAACGCCGAGCAGGCCTTCGTGTCCGAGGCGGAGGCCACGGGCGTCGCCGAGACATACTGCTCGTTCCACAAGGCGCTCATCGGCACGTCGGATTTGGGCGTGGTGCAGCCTCCCGCGTTCATCGCCAGCTGCTCGCTTGCCTGCGACGCCAACAGCCTCACCTTCAAGTCGATGGGGGCCCAGCTCGGCGTGCCGCACCACTTCGTCGACGTGCCCTACGAGGTGGGCGCGGAGTCGGTCGCCTACGTGGCCGACGAGTTGCGCGACCTCGCGCGCGCCCTTGCCGAGCAGGGGCACCGCGTGGACGAGACCCATCTCATGGCGCTGTGCCGCGACTCCCTCGCCAGCCTACAGGCGCTCGCGTCCAGCCTGCCCGCACGGCACGGCAAGAACATGCGCAACACGATGGGGCAGGAGATGCAGGCGGCGCTTGCACTGCACCTGTCGCTCGGCAGGCCCATGACGCGCAAGATGTGCGAGCAAATACCTCGCGACTTTGCCGATGCCGAGCCCTACGAGGGTCTCTCGCTCGTGTGGATGCACGTGCCGCCCTTCTTCCAGGAGCCGCTCCAGCGCATGCTCGACTGCGCCCCTGGCGCGCAAATCATTGCGAGCGACATGTGCTTCGACGCGGCGGGCGACCCCGCCGGCGCCGACCTGACTGCTTACGACGAGGCTATGCACGCCGGCGACCCCTACGCCTTCATGGCGGCGCGCCTTGTGCACAACGCCTTCAACGGCGCAGGCGAGAGGCGTATCGAGCGCGCGCTGCACCTGGCGCGGCAGACCGGCGCCGACGGCGTGGTGTGCTTCTGCCAGTGGGGCTGCAAGCACACGCTTGGCCTGTCGCAGCTGGCCAAGGAGACGCTTGAGGCGCAGGGCTTTCCCACGCTCGTGCTCGAGGGCGACGCCTGCAACAGAGCGAACACGAGCGACGGCCAGGTTGAGACGCGCATGGGCGCCTTCCTTGAGATGCTGCGCTCGCGCAGACAGGAGACGAGGTAGACATGGCCGAGATGAACGGCAAGACGGCGCCCATCGTCTGGGTCGGCTGCAAGTATGCGCCCGTCGAGCTTCTTGCGGGCTTCGGGGCCCAAGTGCGCACGCTCGACGCCGAGGTGGACTCCTTCGACATGGCCGACAGGCTGGGCGGCGCAAACCTGTGCGGCTACGGCAAGGCGCTGCTCACGCAGGTGCTGGAGCCGCAGGTACGCATGTTCGTGCTCACCAACTGCTGCGATGTGACGCGCCGCGTGTACGAGATAGCCAAGGCGCGCGGCGAGTTCGACTTCATCTGGATGCTCGATCTGCCGCACAAGACGGGCGCCCGCGAGGTCGCACGCATGCGCGCGGAGCTTGCCCGTATGGCCGAGTCGTTTGCCCAGGCCACGGGCCTTTCGTTCGATGCGGGGCGGGCATGTGCGGCGTTCGAGCCGCCCGTGCCGCTCAAGGGGCCGCACGTGACCCTGCTGGGCGCCCATGCCCCCCAGGCGCTCGTGGAGGCTGCCGCTATAGGGCTGCCCGTGCCGGTGGAGAACCTCACATGCTCGGGACGGCGCAGCCTGCCCACCCCGCCGCCCCAACTCGCGCGCGCCCCGCACGAGGGGCCCTGCTCGGCCTGCATGCCCGGGGAAGCGACCGAAGCCGGCGCGGGCGAAGACTCCCTCGGGCGCTTCCTCGACTGGTACGCCCCCGCGCTGCTCGGCCAGACGCCCTGCATGCGCATGGACGACGTCTCGGGCCGCAAGGCCCTGACCGGCGGCGACAACGAAGTGGGCGTCGTGTACCACACCATGAAGTTCTGCGACTACTACGGCTTCGAGTACGCCTCGATGTGCCGAGACGGGAGCGAGACCATGCTCAAAGTAGAGACCGACGGCACCTCGCAAAGCGCAGGCCAGCTGCGCACAAGGCTGGAGGCGTTCGGCGAGGCCCTGCGCGCACGGCGCAGCAAAAGCGCAGGCAGTGAGCAGGAGACGGGCGGCAACGCGGCGGAAGGCTCGCAGGCCGGGGGCGAGCCCGGCGTGGTAGGCCACGCAGGCAACGACGCGGCACCAGCGGCGCCCAAGGCCCGCACGGCCACCCGCGTCGCCGACGACGCGACCAGCGGCACCGCCGACCCCGCCCTCCCCTGCCGCCCCGGGCGCTTCGTCGTGGGCGTGGACTCCGGCTCCACCACCACCGACGCGGCCCTTGTGGACATGGATGGCAACCTCGTGGCCGGCGTCATCATCCGCACGGGCGCCAAGGCCAGCGCCTCGGCCCAAAATGCCATCGACCAGGCACTCGCCAAGGCAGAAGCCACCCGGGCCGACGTGGCCCTCTACGTCTCGACGGGCTATGGCCGCAACGTCATCGAGGGCATGGACGCCGCCATCACCGAGATCACCTGCCACGCCCGGGGCGCCCACTACCTCGCGCCCGACACGCGCACCGTCATCGACATCGGCGGGCAGGACTCCAAGGCCATCCATCTCGACGAGAACGGCGGCGTGCTCAACTTCGTCATGAACGACAAGTGCGCTGCCGGCACGGGCCGCTTCCTCGAGATGATGGCCCACACGTTGGAGATGCCCTTGGAAGAGCTGTCACGCGCAGGCCTTGAGTCCACGCGCGAGGTGCGCATATCCAACATGTGCTCCGTGTTTGCCGAGAGCGAGGTGGTCTCGCTCATCGCCGACGACACGCCCACGGCCGACATCGTGCACGGCCTGTGCATGAGCGTGGCCAACAAGACGAAGAGCCTGGCGCGCCGCGTGAACGCCGAGCCCGCCTACCTCATGACAGGCGGAGTGGCAAACAACGAGGGCGTGGTGCAGGCTCTTTCCGAAGTGCTGGGCGCACCGGTGCGCACCCATGAGGACTCCCAGCTCTGCGGCGCAATCGGGGCCGCGCTGCTGGGGCTGGAGCGCATCCGGGGGTAACGCCGGGCGGCGCAGAGCTGGACCGGCTCGCTCAGCCCGGCCCCGCGCCGCCCCTACCCCTCCCGGAAGGCCGCGACGGTCTTCTCGTATTCGGCCCGCACGGCCTCGAACAGGTCGGGCACCCCTACCGCCATCTCGTCGGCGTCGCGCAGGGCCTCCGTCAGCTCGACGGTAGGCGCCAGCAGGTTGGAGAAGCCCAGGTTCTGGCAGATGCCCTTGAGGGTGTGGGCGGCCAGGAACGCCTCCTTCACGTCCCCCGCCTCAATCGCGGCCCGCAGCTTGTCGAAGCTCGGGTCGTCGAGGAACTTGCCGGTAAAGCGTTCCACAAGCGCCTCGCTCATCAGGCGGTTGAGAACGCCCTTGTAATCGGCACCGATGGTCTCGTAAGCGCTGCGCACGTTCATGCTATCAGTCTCCTTGGCTGACGACGCCGTCGCGTCGTCGGGTATATGGGCAAATCAGTCGAACCGGGCAGGCCGGGGCGGTCACTCGTCTTCGGGCTGGACCGGCGCGACGGGCAGGTCCTGCCCGATCTCGGCCAAGATGCGGTCTTGGACGTCGATCAGGCACTCCATGAGCAGGGGGTTGAAGGTGCCGCACTCCCCGTTCATGATCATACGCATGGCCTCCTCATGCGGGATGGCGGGCTTGTACACGCGCTCGCTCGTGAGGGCGTCGTACACGTCGGCCACGCTCACCACCTGCGCCTCGATGGGAATCTCGTCGCCCTTGAGGCCATCAGGATAGCCGCGGCCGTCCCAGCGCTCATGGTGCCAGTGGCAGATGGCCTTCGCCACCTTCATCAGCTCGTCGTCCTTGTACTGGCTCATGTTCTCAAGCATCTGAGCGCCGATGGCGGCGTGCGTCTTCATGACCTCGAACTCCTCGGGGGTCAGACGCCCCGGCTTGTTGAGGATGGAGTCGGGGATGGCCATCTTGCCGATGTCGTGCAGCGTCGAGGCCATGGCGATGGTCTGGCGCTGGGCGGCGGGGATGATGTATTTGCTGGTCTTCTGCACCAGGCGCTCGAGCAGTATCTCGGTAAGGTTGCGGATATGGAGCACATGCAGGCCGCTCTCGCCGTTGCGCAGCTCCATCGAGCCGGCCATGATGTCCACGAGCATGCGGCTCTCCCGCTCGCGCTCGGCATACTGTTTGGCCAGCAGCGACGAGAGCCGGCGTTGCTTGGCATAGAGGTGCATGATGTTGCTCACGCGCCGACGCACGACGCGGATGTCGAACGGGCGGCTGATGTAGTCGGAGGCGCCCAGCTCGTAGGCGTTGAACACCACGTCTTCGCTCTCCTCGGCGCTGATCATGATGACGGGGACGTCCTCGATCCAGCCGGAGGCGCTCATGCGCGAGAGGACCTCGAAGCCGTTTATGCCGGGCATCACGATGTCGAGCAGCACAAGGGAGATGCACGACGCGCTCTTCTCGAGGACCGCGATCGCCTCCTCGCCGGAAGCCGCCTCGATGATGGCGTACTCGTCCTTGAGCATCTCGCGCAAGATGTCGCGGTTCATCTCGGAGTCGTCCACGATGAGGACCAACGGCTTGCGGTACTCGGGCAACCGGGCGGCCTCGGCCTCCGTCACGACGGTGGCCTTGTTGCGCTTGGCGCGGTACATGAGCTTGTCGGCCACGCGCACGGAGTCCTCGATGGAGCGCCCGTCGGCAAGCACTCCGCCGATGGAGACGGAAAGCTTCATCTGCGGGTATTCCGGCACGGTGGTGTCCTTGACGCGGTCGGCCACGCGCTGGAGCTTGCTGGCGAAGTCCTCGCGGCTGATGTCGGGAATCACGAGGACGAACTCGTCGCCGCCGTAGCGCACGAACAGGTCGGTCGTTCGAACCGTGGCGCGCACGGCCTTGGAGACTGCCGCAATGGCCAGGTCGCCGGCATAGTGGCCGAGCATGTCGTTCACGATCTTGAAGTCGTCGAGGTCGAGGATGGCCACGCCGGCGTTGAGGAACTGGTGGCGGAGCTTGTCCTCATAGAACCGGCGGTTGTAGGCGCCGGAGAGGGCGTCGATGTAGAGCAGGCCGTTGGCGTCCGTGGCCTGCGCCATCTCCAGGGGCCAGGCATAGAGGAGCACGTGCGGCACGCCGTCGACCTCGACGTAGCGGGCCGTGGCGCGGTGCTGGGTGTCGCCCATGCGCAGCGATCGCGTCTGCTCGCCGCCCTCGTGCAGCACCTCCTCGGCCACCTTGCGCATGCACGGGCAGTCGACCCCGCACATGAGGCAGTGCATGTCGGCCTCTATGCCATGTTTGTCGAGCAGCTCCACCACAGGGTACAGCTGCTTGTAGCGAATGATTTCCTCGTCGGCCTGCATGCGGGTCAAAGAGACATCTCGCTGTTCGTTCATTGCTCATTCCTCTTCTCTCGAAGCGCAGCAAGGGTGCATATGAGAAGCTTTGCGTCCAGGGGCTTTGCCAAATGGGCGTTCATGCCGGCCTCCCGCGAGGCGCGCCTGTCATCGGCGAAGGCATTGGCCGTCATGGCGACGATGGGGACGTCGGCCGCGTCGGGCCGGTCGAGCGCGCGGATGGCCCTGGCGGCGGCCAGCCCGTCCATGGCGGGCATCATGACGTCCAGCACGATGGCGTCGAAGTGCCCGGGCTCGCTTGCACGGAAGGCGTCGAGGGCCTGCTGGCCGTCGTGCGCGCATTCCACCTGGGCGCCCGCATCCTCAAGCACAAAAAGGGAGATCTCGCGGTTCAGGTCGTTGTCCTCGGCCAGAAGCAGGCGCATGCCTGCGATTGAGGGCGCGGACGCACAGGCGTCGGGCGCGGGCGTCACGCACAGCGCCTCGTCGCATACGCGCAGAGGCAGCTCGATGCGGAAGGTCGTGCCCACGTCCAGCTCGCTCGTGAAGTCGATGGTGCCGCCCATGAGGTCGACGAGGGCCTTTGTGATGGGCATGCCCAGACCCGTGCCGGCGTAAGAGCCGCTCTGGCCACGCTGCTCCTGCGAGAACGGCTCGAACAGGTGGCCCTGGAACTCGGCCGACATGCCGATGCCTGTATCTGTGCAGGTGAACCTGTATGTACCGACTCCGTCTGCATAGGAGGTCTCCTCGATGGAGTAGTCGATCGACCCGCCCTCCCTGTTGTACTTCACGGCGTTCGAGAGGATGTTCATGACAAGCCTCTTGAGGTGCGCGGGGCTCGCATACACGCAGGGATGCTCAAGGCGCACCGACCCGCCGGCAAGGGCGATGCCATGCGCGGCCGCCTGAGCCTCCACCACGGTCCGCACCTCCCCCAGCAGCACGCGCAAATCCACCGGGGACTCCTCCAGGGCGGTTTCGCCGCTCTCGAGCTTGCTCATGTCGAGCACCTCGTTCACCAGCCCCAAAAGCAGCTCCGAGGCGCCCCAGATCTTCTCGCGGCACTCCGTTTGCTTGGCGATGTCGTCGGGGAAGGCGTTGCCCACTTCCACCATGCCGCGGATGCCGTTGATAGGCGTGCGGATGTCGTGGCTCATACGCTGGAGGAACTCGGTCTTCGCGCGGTCTGCGGCCTGGGCTTGCCGCGCCGCCGCAGAGAGCTGCTCGTTGTACTCGCGTTCGCGCTCGATGCTTTGACGCATCCGCTCGAGCTCGCCGCGCCTGCGGCCGATTTCCATGAAGGCGACGATGCCCGCATAGGCGCCGAGCGCGACGACCCCCGCCAGGGTCGTGGAACCGAGCATCCCGGAAAGCGGCATGTAGGCGTACACATAGTAATCGCGCGCCCGGCTCATCACGCCCATATATGCGACCGGCCCGTCATGGACGACGACGGCCTCGTCCATGAGGCCGCTCTCCCGTATCATCTCGAGCACGGCAGATCCGTCCGCAACCGTGCCGTCGGCCGAGGCTGCGGCGAGCATATAGTCGTTGGAGGCGCCGACGACGCCGTCCCGCTCGATGGCGATCACGCCGTTCTCCAAAGAGGAATAGCCGTCCACCAGGCTTTGGAGCGTGAGGTTGAACGTGTTGGCGTACTCCACGCGCGTGTGGTACAGCGCGACGACGGTGCCCGGTGCATCCTCGCGGCAAGCCGCCGCGATGTCCACGTAGGAGGCGTCGGGCAAGTCCACCCGGCACACGTAGACCTTCTCGGGGTTGTCGGCGACGTCGATGAGCGTTTGGCGCGAGAGCTCCTCGGCGACGTCGGCCGAACCCACGCCGTCGGTGGAGCACTCCGCAACGATCGCGCCAGACTCGTCGAGCACGACGATGCCCGTGAGGAGCAGCTCGGAGCAATAGTTGAGCAAGGTGGCCTGCGAGAGATCCCCTCCGTCGTGCGAGATGTTGCGCACCACCTGCGAGGCGTTCTCAAGCGCACGAACGGCCGACTTGGTGACGCTCGCCTTGTTGTACAGGTCGTAGCTCAGGCTCTGGCGCTTGATGTATTCCACCGTCGACATCAAGCGCTCGCCGATGTTCGCGCGGCTTATGGCAAGCGTCGTGCCCATGGCGACGAGCACGACGACGAAGGCGCCCAGCACGAAGCCGACAACGGCCCACCGGGAGCGCTTTGGGGTTACAAGCACGTCGGCAGAACCGGAGGCGCAAGGTGGCTCAGCCGTCAAGGGCGTCCACCCCCTCGAGGTACTTGTCGGACTCGTCAAGATAGCGCTCGACAATGCCCGCAAGCGTGCCGTCAGCATGGAGGTCGTGGAGGACCTGGTCAAGCTTGTCGGCGATGCCGCGCGCGTCGTCCTTATAAAAGGCGTAGCCGACCATGACCTCGAGGAGCGGCTCGTCGAGAATGCGATAGTCCACGTCGTAGTCGCTCTCGTACTGCACGATTGAGGTCTCATGGGCGCACACGGCGTCTACATAGCCCTTGGTCAGCGCGGGGTACAGCAAGTCGCGGTCCTCAAAGCAATAGAGCTTCTTGGGCTTGGGAACGTCGGGGTTCAAGCCCTCGAGCATGATCTCCTCAGCCTTGGAGGTTGACCGGACGGCGACGATCTTGCCCTCGAGGTCGGCAAGGGTCTCGATCGCGGATTCCGGAACGACGCACGCCACCTGGCGCGAGCGCATATAGGGGCCGG
>CAKUKJ010000063.1 GCA_934662525.1 uncultured Coriobacteriales bacterium
GCTCATATACTTCTGGCTCCAGCGGACGGCCTCGTTCGGGCTGCGTTTCGTCATAGAGAGCTTCGGCATGGGCGCCGTGACCCTGGGCTGTCTCAGCATGCTCACCGTGGTGCTCGAGCGCCCGGTGGCGCTTGTACTCGTGACCGTCCTCCCCCTGGTGGGAGGGGCGTTGTTGTCGACAATCCAAGGTGCGCCGGACGACAATGCCGACAGCGCCGGCCCTTCCGAGCATGGGCGCACGCACTGGAGCGCGCTGCAGGCCATGGCCGGCCAGAATCAGAATCCGCGCGACGTCCAAACCGGCGCCAGTGAGCAGGGTTCCGGCCGCGGCCGCCTCCTTGTGCATGGGGCCATCAAGCTCGTGCCGTTTTTCTGCTACGCGCTCGTGTTCGGCAGCGTCCATTTCTCATGGCTCGGCCTGCAAGACGAGGCCTCGGTCGGCATGTGGGTGCAGCTGGGGGCCTCCGTGGGCGCGATCCTGTGCGGAGGTGCGGCCTTCGCCCTCGCCCGCCTGCGCTGGGGCCGCGCGCTTGAGAGCATCATGCACCTGCTCCTTGCCGCATTCGCCATCGTCGCCCTCTGGCTCACGACGTTCCTTACGAGCGGCTACGTCTTCGCCTACCTCGTGTTGCTCAACATCGCCCAGAAGCTCGTGTTCATGCTGATTCTCATCTTCGGCTTCCCCTTTGCGCGCAACATGGGCGAGTGCACCTCGCTGTGGGCAATCGCATACTTCAGCTTCTTCCTGGGCACGTTTGTGAGCGCGCGGGTCGGCACCATGTATGACGTGTTCGACCTCAACCTCGTCACCGCGGCCGCCTTGGCGGTCTTGCTTGTGGTGGACGTGGCAGGCGTGGCGAGCCTCTACTCGGCCGGCAACACGGCCTCGCCTCGGCCGGTTGACGGCCCCGACAAAGCCCACGAACCGCAAGCCTCGCAGACGCTTGCGCCGCACGAGCCGGCAGTTGCCGAGACCCAAAAGGCCGTGCTTGCAGCCGAGGGCTTCGACCCCCTCCCCTACACCTGCCACCTCATCGCCGAGCGGTACGACCTCACGCGCCGCGAGGAGGAGATCCTGCAGCTGCTCGCCCGCGGGCGCACCGCCGCGCGCATCGCCGAGACCCTCTGCATCACCACGGCCACCACGCGCACCCACCTGCGCAACATCTATGCCAAGCTCGACATGCACAGCCAGCAAGATATCCTCGACATGGTGGAGGAGTTCGCAAAAGGGACGAGGGGCTGAGCACGAAACCAGAAGCACAGGCTAATGGGCCCCGCATGCAACCGGACGCAGGCCGGCCCGGCCAGGCTGGCTGCTCGCTTAATCGCATGGCTACGCGCTCACTTTGATATGTATGCATACCGGTGAGCGCATCTGTCGATTCTCATGCTCCCTTATTCCGTACCCTTGAGTACGGTACTCAAGGGTACGGATTTTTTCACCGACATCGTTAAAGGGCTTCAGCAAGCGGCGCTTCTTCCTGTTCACCCGTGAGACCGTAAGCAAAAGAACGCAGGAAAAGGCGCAGGCCCGTGAAGACCTGCACCTTGTGCCGCTCGAGGAGCTGTATGCGGGATTGGGCCGCTAAGTCAGTGCGTGCGGCTTACTTTCCCTCGCCGGGCTGGGGGTAGTAGAAGTACACCGTGTAACCGCGCAGGCGTAGGATGTCGGCGGCGCGGCGGGAGATGGCGTTGCCCCAGGCATGTTGGCTGCGCTTGCGGTGGGGGAACTGCTCGTAGTGGTCCTGGTTCTTGTAGTAAGGCAGCTCCACGATCCACGGGTTGCGCCCGGCGGCGCGACGGGCCGGGGCGTTGGCGGCGGCGCTTGCCACCGTGCCTTCCACAAGCTCCTTCACGCGACGCTCGTGGTCTTCCACCAGCTCCTGGAGCAAATCCCACACGTAGTCCGGCGGCTCCTCCCAACCGATCTGCTCCCAGCGCTTGATGGTGCGCACGGTGACGTCGAGCATGTTTGCCAGGTCAATCTGGTTGATGCCGATAGCCTCGCGAACCGCCTTGAGGTCGGCCTTCTCCCCACCTATCGCGATGATGTGGAACGGGTCAACCCGCGAGGGGTCGGGGCCGTCGGGCTGAGCCGACTCGGAAATGGCGGGCACGGCGGCCTCGGGAGAAGCAGGTTCGCCGGCAACAGGCTCAGGGGCGATAGGCTCAAAAGCTGTAGGCTCGGTCACCTCGGCCTCGGCAGTTTCAATCTCACTCATAGTGCATGCTCCTTACGAGTTCAAGAACATCGGAACGTTCATTCATCATGGTAGCGCATCGAGGTTCTCTTGCGTTTGGTTGGCCTGTGCTCGCAGCGTCTCGCGCGCGGTCGGCGCACGTCAGGCGTGCGCGCGCACGCATGTGCGCACGTCAGGCGTGCGCGCGCACGCCTGTGCGCACGTCAGGCGTGCGCGCGCAATCTTACATGCATGTTGAACACAACCGACCGCGCAGTTTATGCCTTGTATTTCACCTTACCGTCCTCGCGCCAATAGCTCACCAAATTAAGCTCTTCCAGCCGTTTGAGCCATTTCTGCACCGTTCGTTTGGAGACGCCTATCGCCTCGGTTATTTCTTGTGACGTCAAACCCGCAGGGTGGTTCGACAGTACCGAAACAATCGCATTTGCAGTAGCCGGCAAATCGGCATTTTGCGAAGTTCCAGCCGGCGTTTCTCCTCGAATCGGCAGCGTAATCCTCACGCCGGCCGGAAGATGGGTCTCCTCAAAGGCAGGCTCAACACCATATGCCTCACGCCAGGTGCGCCAAATCTTTTGCAGACCGCTACCGGCCCGGTCGTTTGCACCCATGAAGCTGAATATCCTCACAAGTGTCGGATTCCTTGCTTCGGACACACCGCCTGCAATTGCCACGGAACGGTCAATGAGAAACCCGCCCGGATTCGTCACCACGAGCTTGTCGGGCTTGAGAATCACCTTTACCGTACAGCTGTCACCATAGTATGCATGAATGAGCGCATTGACTACGGCCTCGTTTGCCGCTTCGGTAACAGGGTTACGCGAAACATGTGCCATCCCAAACTCGTCCGCACCGAACGGGGCTTTGAAATAGCGCTTCAACCTTTGGGAGACCGTCAGGTAGAAGTCGACCAAGTTGCCACTCCAGTCACCGCTTTGCGAGACAACGCGATCGTCCCAACGGTCGAGCCCCGATGTCTCCTCGCGGTAATCAAGCAGGTATTGCGGTAGGTAATCGGTTATCTCATATTCATAGCCGAATGCGAGAAGACCGGCGCGCGTCGGTTTGAGACCACCGTCTGCGCCTCTCGTTGCAGCTCCGATGTGGAAGAGAAAATCCTCATCCGAGTCGTCGACCCAGGGACTGTCAGGTTTAAGCGCAGAAAACAGGTTGCGATATCGCCTCACGGTCTCAGGGCAAAACGTCTTCAACCCCAAGTGCTCGATAGGCCTTCGGTCTGCCGCGGCAGCTCGATCATACGCCATGAGGCTCAGATCGGCATCACTTGCTTGGATGTCTCCCGTGCCACGCCTCACATAGGCAACCATCTGCTTTTGCCTGCGGTTATACACCCGAACAGGTTTGTCGCCGCGTTCGGCGCGTGGAACGGAAATCACCACAAATTCGAGTTCGTCACGCAAAATGGTACGCACGCCGTCGGGAAACATGACGTCGCGCTCGACCTTTGTTGGGTTGCGCAATGTCTTCCAAAACTCGTCAATGAGCCCCTTGGCGTCATTGACGCCGACGAGATTGAACTGATGGGTTTCGCCATCCTCGTGCACTCCGAGCACAATCTCCCCGCCCTCGCTGTTCGCAAAGGCAGAATACGTCTCCCAAATGTCCTCCGGAAGACCACCTGCAGCCTCTTTGAATTCAAGGCACTGGCTCTCCGCGAGCTCATAGTCACCGCTGAGAAAAGACATAGCACCTCCAGTGTGCCGCAAGACCGCAAGTCACGACAGACTATATCAGAAGGAGAATGTTGCATGACCGTTTGACCCTACAAACAAGCATGGTGCAATGTGCGGTCGCTAAATCAAAACGCCCGTCAGACTTGATTGGGCCAGACACAACATGGCAGTGCGATACAATCGCACGTTAAGAAGCATCGGTAGCCACCTCGACTGAAAGTCAACTTACTATGGCCGTACCCAAGTATCACGAAATGATGCAACCCGTTCTCGCCATCCTCTCCGACGGAAACGCACGGACAAACAAGGAGCTTCAAGAGTCAGTAGCACAGCACTTCAACCTGAACGCCGAAGACCGAGGCGATCGCATCAAAAGCGGCGTCGCTCGATACGTGAACAACGTATCTTGGGCATGCGTCTATCTTAAACAAGCCGGCCTCATTGAATCGGCGGACAAACGTGGCACGTACCGCATTACGGATGCCGGGATGCAGCTCCTTGCAAAAAACGTGCAGAGTCTAAACACGAACGACCTCATGGCCTATCCAGGTTTTGTGGCCTTCATACACAGGCAGAACAAGGAACAGAAGTCAAACCATAAGACCAAAAGCACGCAAGGAACGACTTTCCCGATATCAGCGGCCACTCCCCAATCGACCGAACAAAACCTCGAAGACAAGTCTCCGGAAGAAACAATTGACGAGTCTCTCCAACAGATTCGCGACAAACTTGCCGATGATTTGCTGGCAGCAATCATGCAGCAAACTCCCGACTTTTTCGAGTCGCTCGTAGTTCGTCTGCTTTGCGCCATGGGCTACGGCGACATGCAGTCCGACGCCGGTGTCGTCACGAAAAAGACCGGCGACGAAGGAATAGACGGCATCGTGCGGGAGGACAAACTTGGCTTTGACAAGATTTACGTTCAAGCCAAGCGTTGGGATTTGAACAGTTCGGTAGGGCGGCCCGAATTGCAGAAGTTTGTAGGCGCACTTACAGGCATCGGCGCCGACAAGGGCCTGTTCATCACCACGGCTCAGTTCTCCGAACAGGCAAAAACCTATGCACATCAACAGCACGCCGCAAAGCTCGTTCTCGTAGACGGTCAAACCCTAGCGGGGCTCATGATAGACAACAACGTCGGTGTCTCCGTTCGAACAACATACGAGGTCAAATCACTCGACAGGGATTTCTTCGAGGATTAGCGCGACCCATAGAACCAGTTACCCCTTAAAAGCCCGATATCGCCGCAAAAATGGGGTTCGTGATAGGTGTCGGCCATAAGGATAATCCAGGTTTTGCCATTGGAAAGCCCAAACGGGGACGGATAACCCCCAATAATGGCAGATTTGCTTGATTGAAAGGACCTAGAGAGTGCAACGGCCGGTGCGAGTGAAAGGGCGACCTATCACGAACCTCCATTCCGCGGCGGTATCTCGAGAAAACCGTCCGACACACCGTGGAGCAGCCGTCTCGCCGAAGCAAGCAAGCCGCCCTTTATACGCCAAGGCCCTCAGAACCGCACCTTTAGCGGTCTGGGGGCCTTGGCGTGTTTTATCGCATTGTTCGAGCAGTTAGCGAGCCTTACTTCGCAGGAGCTTCCTCGGCAGGCTTGTCGCCCTCGGCGGGAGCTGCGCCATCGGCGGCAGCGGCATCGCCCTCGGCAGGCGCGTCTCCCTCAGCGGGCTTGTCACCGCCTTCGAAGGCGTCGCCGAGCGCGGCCTCGCCGCCCTTGGCAGCGTCGCCGCCGCCAGGGCCACCGGCCTGGTCCTGCAGGCTCACATCGCCCATCCAGTCGTCGGCAACGGTGCCGCCCAGGATGTTCTCAACGATGTAGCGGGCAGCCTTGGAGCCGGCCCACATGCCCACGGTCTGGCAGGTGCCGCCGCCGTAGACCTCTCCATCCCAGCCGCTCGTGCACACGCCGGCTGCGAACAGGCCGTCGATGACCTTGCCGCGCGCATCGCACACCTGGGCGTTGCGGTCGATGCGGATGCCACCGCAGGTGTTCAGCATGCCCGAGCAGCACTGGAACGCGTAGAACGGGCCGGTTTCGCAGGGCCACAGGTAATCGGCGCCCTTGCCGTACTCCTCGTCGGTGCCGGAGGAGCAGAAGCCGTTGTAGCGCTCGATCTCGGCCAGGAAGTCATCCTTGGAGAAGGTCGTGACCTTCTCGGCCAGCTTGTCGGCCAGCTCGTCGAGCGTGTCGGCGGAGATGATGTAGTCCTTGTCGGCGTTGTCCTCAATCTCGGAGGTCAGGTCGATCTCGCTGCCCACGCACGCATCGGCGAATCCCGAGTAGTGGCGGCTGCAGCCGCCGGCCTCGTACTTCTCCTTCATAGAGGTGTCCATGATGGAGAAGACGTAGCCCTGGCTCTCGATGAGCTTGCCCGACTGCGAGGTACCCAGGGAGCCTCCGGCCGACTCGTCGCAGAAGCGGATGCCGTACTCGTTGATGAACAGGTCGGAGTACTGCATGGAGGCAGCCACGCCCAGAGGCGAGCTGTAGGCGAGTGACTCGTCGCCGTTGCCCACGTTGTTGAACAGCGACGCCACCGTCAGGTGGTTGGCGCGGCCGTGCGCCGTCTGCTCGGCCATGAGCTGGCCGTCGCCGTCCTGGCCCTCGCCCCAGCCGATGATCTTGTCCATGTCCTGGCTGGAGTACTGGGCGAGCAGCTCCTTGTTGGTGGACATGCCGCCCGTGGCGAGCACGACGGCCTTGGCGTTGAGCTGCGTCACGTCGCCGTTCTCGTCCACATACTGCACGCCGGTCACCGTGTAGGGGTCGGCGAGCACGAGGGCGAAGGCGCGGGCGTTCGTGCGGATGTCGACGCCCTCGTCCTGTGCGATGGGGGTCAGGGTGTTGATGGCGGAGGTGCCGTTGCCGCCCTCATAGAATGTGACGCCGGCCTGGTACCAGCCGCAGCCGTGCTTGCCAAACAGCCAGTCGGCGTTGGAGCCGGCCTCCTTCAGGCGCTCATAGTGCAGGATGGAGTTGGCGATGAAGTTGGTGTTGGAGGCGGACTGGTAGCCGGCCAGGCGAGCCGCGTCATCGTCCTGGTTCTTCTGCGGGCCGTTGCACTCGGCGTAGTTGGTGGAGCCGCCCAGCGTCGCGTTCTTCTCAAGCATGATGACGGTGGCGTCGGGAGCCTGCTCCTTGGCGATCATCGAGGCAAAGAAGCCGCCGATGCCCGAACCCACGACGACAATGTCAGCGTCCTCGGTGTTGGCGGGGGAGTCGACCGGCGTGCCCACCGTGATGCCGTCTGCGGCGGCCTCGTCGGCCATGGCGAGCGCCGGCATCGCGGCGGCGGCACCAGCGGCGGCAGCCACGCCGAAGAACGAGCGACGAGTCATTTCAGCCATACGTGTGCTCCTATCTCTTTTGGCGCGCCGGGCCCTTAAATCCGGTCGCGCTCAGGTACACAACAGGGCGAAATATGGCACACGCTGCGCCCCACAAGATAATCCCCAAACGGGTGATTCATACAAACATCCTGGTAAATCGTAATAAAAAAGTTGTCAAGCAAAACAATGGATTAAACCGGGAACCGGCAAGATAGAAACTTGTCCAACTCACCAACCATGGAACGCATTTCTAACCCCATTGGTGCGAACATTCCATCATGGTTTGCACACAACCCTGAATGCGCTCGGATTTCGCACCAAAGTGGCGATTGTGGCCCCAGCCTCACACGTCCTAGAGTCGCAGTCGTGCGAGGCAACCCTCGCGTATGCGCACCGCACGCGGCCCCGAGGGTCGCAGCAGACCGTGCGCATGGAAACCGTTCGAGAACTAGGGGTAAGACATGATCAAGAACTTGACCCGTCGCTCGTTCGTTGTTGGCGCGTCGCTCACCGCGTGCGCACTGGCCGCCGGCACGGCCTTGGCCGACGCACCGGCTGAAGGAGGCGCCCCTGCAGACGGCGCCGGCGAGGGCGGCGCTCCCGGCGCAGGCGGCCCTGGCGGCGGCATGGGCTCCTCCGAGCCCGTCGACCTCACCGGCATGCTCGCCCTCAAGCAGTACGTCTTTGTCGCCGACCAGGGCGAGGTCGAAGACGGCAAGGTGAGCTGCGAGTGCTTCGGCGCCTATGGCGAGGGCGATGGCGTGCGCTTTGCCCCGACCGCGTTTGACGGCGCGATCGACGTCTACCTCGATGCCGACAAGGCCGAAGCGGCCGAGGGCGTGACCGCGTCAGTCGCCGATGGCACCTTCACTCTGGACGGCGTGGACACCGAGGGCAACATCGCCTACTACCTCAGCACCGGCGACGACGCCTACACCACCGTCATATATGTTGTGAACGACACCTACGCCACCGACGCCACGCTCACCCTGGCCGACGGCACGAGCCTCGAGGTCAGCAAGTACGCGCCCAACATGGCCCAGGGCGACTACACGGCCACCGTGGACGCGGCCAACCAGGCCGGCGCTGTGTTCATCGGCGGCAACCGCATGATTCGCACGGCAGCCGACTACGGCATCGAGGGCGACGACGCGGCCGCCGTCGACTGGTTCCTCGCCAGCGGTGTCACCAACGCCGGCGACACCATGACCGAGTTCGGCGAGAAAATGTACGGCTTCGAGTACGCCGTGGCAATCTACCGTCTGTTCCAGATCGTGTGCGACCAGGTGACCTTCGCCAAGGGCTACGAGGACGCCACCGACTTCTCCGGCGCCATGTTCTCCAACGACCCCTACTCCGACTCCGTGAGCGCAACGCTGCAGGTGGGCGTGTGGAACGGCATCTACACGAAGATGACCGATCAGAAGGACTCCGGCGCCACGGGCGACTATCAGGGCTTCTACCTGCTCACCAACATCGATGACGACACGCGCATGCTCGGCACGGGCGCCCAGGTCACCGGCAAGTTCGCCCGCGTGGGCCTGTACAACGCGCTGCAGTCCAACTGGACGATGAAGAACGACGACGGCGCCAAGGCGGCCGAGGAGCTCGCCAAGGCTGCGGCCGACTACGACGGCGGCGAGGTGACGGCGCCCGACGACTACACCAACGAGGCCAAGGTGGCCGCCGTCGCAACCGTGCTCGAGGGCGCCGACGACAAGGGCGCCGCAGCCGTCGAGACCATGGGCGACGTCATGGGCAAGGTCGACTGCATCAAGCTGCTCTACACGGTGAGCGGCTTCCTCAAGTCTCGCACCGCGCCCGACACCGCCTGGGCCGAGCAAGTGGGCTCTGCGACTTCCGACATCAGCCAGTTCTTCGGCCCCGACTACGGAGACACGACCGTCATGAGCGGCGAGGTGGGCGAGGTGCCCGCCTCCCTCGTGTCCGAGAAGAACGCGGCGCTGCTCGTCGATGACATCGCGGGCACGCTTGAAATCACCGACAACACCATCTCGCTCAACGGCAACGCCGACGACGCGGCCAACGTCATCGTCACCTCGACCGACCCCAACACCGCCCGCGACGGCGCCGAGGCGGCCACGGATGGCGACGGCCTTGTGTACAACGCTTCGGCCCGCAACGCCTTCTACCGCTATGGCATAGGATCGGCCATGCCCGTATGGGGCAAGGACTCCCATGTCAAGCTCGCCAGCACCGACGGCCGCCTTGTGGTCGACGGCGAGGCAACGGGCTCGGCATACCCGGCCGGCACCATGGCGGGCGCGGTGTACTGCGGCTTCGGCGCAAGCGTGAGCGTGGCCAACGCGGTGGCCTACTC
>CAKUKJ010000064.1 GCA_934662525.1 uncultured Coriobacteriales bacterium
TTCAGCGGATTTTTCAGTAGCGAAGCGCGTCTGTTTGTGGTATACTGCAAATACGACAAAAAGGGAGCTTTACCATGGAACACGATCACGCCTATCTGCACGAACACGGCATTGCGCACACGCACGAGCATAACCACGAGCATGACCATGCGCACGAGGACGATGGGCATCACCACGCAGAGAAGAAGGCCGAGAGCGCCGCAACCCACGACGTCCCTGAAGTGGACGAGAAGGCCGTGCTCGACTTCATCCATTCGCGCCAATCTGTCATCGAGGAGCAGCGCAGCCGCATTCGTGCGCTTGAGGCCCAGGTAAGGCACCTTGAAAGCCAGAAAGCGCTTGAGGAGAGGAAGTGCGCAGCGCTGCGCGAGGCGCTTGCCAAAATACGCGCTGAGGCAGCAGAGAGGGCATAACGGGAAACACGGGGAATCCCGGGAACGAATGCCTCGAGAGGCAGCGCTTTCATCCCTAAGGCCGCCTGCGCGCGGGCAGTTCAAGCGCAGGCGGCCCTTTTCGCCTCAGCCTTAGCCACAAGCTTCAATCGGGACAAACGCCGTCCTAGTCATCCCGCGCCATCTTCCAGTCGCGAATCGCCTCGAGAAAGTACGGCTCGATGGCCCGTCCCGCCACGGCGGCGGTGCATTGGAGATCGATATAAGCGATCATGCGGCACATTTCCTCGATACCGCGCGCCATTCCCTCGCAGATCCACTGCCGTATAAGCGCATATTGACCCGCGAATATAAAACGGGCTGCGTCCTCCCCACGTAGGCCCAGAAATGACGCGGCAGGGCCATATTCGGTCGTCATCTGCGTCGTAAGAAGCTCCATGTGCGACTCCTCGCTATCGAGGTAGTAGCGCGAGCGGCCCACGTTCTCAGCGATGCCCTTGGCAAGGTTCACGTTTTCTTTGAAGAAGCGCAGCTCGTCGGCGATGGAGTCGAGCAGCACATGGCATGCCTGCGAGGGGCTCTCGTAGTCGGCCAGACGCGGGTAAGGCGGCGAAAAATAAGGCACGCGACTCAACCAAACCTCCTGGGCGAGGTCGTCGAGGTCGCGATAGTGGCGGTAGAAGGCAGCGCGACTCACCTGCGCCTGGGCAAGCACGTCTTTCACGCTCACTTCGACAAGGGGTTTGCCCTTGCAGATGGTGAGAAGCGCCGAGCGCAAAAGCTTCTTTGTCCGAACGACCCTCTTGTCCTCCACAGGCTCCCCTTTTTGCTCCCCTTGCCCTGCGTTTTGCCGTCGGCAAACGCCGTCATTTTAGAAAACGGAGGACTTGAGCGCAAACGCCGGGGAAGGAGCAGGGCGCGCAGGGGCAAAAGGACGACGCGCCCGCCTCCTGCGCGCCCACCGCAAAGGCCGGCGCTTATCAAAAAACATTCATCAATCCTAATAACTGGGAAGATTCTTACCGAAGTACATAGTTTCCCACAGGGCCGGCTCCGAGAAGCGCTCGCCGGTCTGCAGGTTCTCCAACGTCAACGTGCCGCCGACCCGCATGTAAGCCCCATCGAAACCAGCGAGCTGGGCGAGCTTTGCCTTGGTTTTGGGAAGCTGGTCGACCATGCGCCACTCGTCGACGTCGCGCTCGTAGTCGTACGTCACGCGCCACAAAATGCCGGTCTGTGCCGTGCCGTAGGTAAACACGAGGTGGCGGTAGTTGGGCTTTCCGGTCTTGGGCTCGATGAAACGTCCCGACGCCTCGAACTGCACGTTGGCAAGGGAGTCGTCTGCCAGCACCTCATCGCCTTTGGCCAGCAGGAACACGGGAATCTCGTTGTACCCATAGGCCTCAGACGCCCAGATGTAGGACGTGATAACGGTGTACTCCCCTACCTTGCCCCGGCCCCAGTACCAATGGTGCAGCACATCCTGCATGGGAGCGTTGCCCCAGTTGTGGTCGTGATAGCCGACGCCCGTATAGTGCCTCTTCTTTGCTCCAACCGAAATATCTGCGGCGACCTCGCCCTGCGGAACCGAGGGCAGCCAGGAGAAGTAGTGCTCGTCATGCTCACCGAACGCGGTGAAGCCCGTGTAGGGCCTCCACGCCGGAACCGTTCCTTTGAGCGCCACGTCCGCCACGACCTCGTCCATCTCGAAGTGTATCGTGTAGGCGGTGAGGTCGCCTTTGAATGTGTTGAGGCCCATCACCACGTCGCATCCCTGCTTGGAAGCGCTGAACTGGTCGAGCTTCACATAGCACTCCTTGCTGATGTAGGTGCCGTCGGGCGACTCAAGCTGGAAGCTCGCATAAGGGCGGAAACCGTTCTCGTTGGCCTCGTAGATCGACTTTGTATAAAACACGATGACAAGGGTCGAGCCGTCGTCGAGGTGCGAGTCGAAGTACCACCACTCGAACATGCCCGGGGCGCTTTCGGCGCGGATGCCGTCTTCCCAGGGCTGGACGACATCGGTGATTTTCATACGCTGGTAATCTGCGGGCTTGCAGGCCATACGAGACGGTTTGGCGGGCATGGGGATTCCTCTCTTCGACAGTTTGCTGCAGCTTATACATATAATGACCAATTAATCCGTTACACTTGTAACGATAAAAAACTAGCATGCCAGTCGTTCCACTCACTGTCTCATAAGATAAAATGTGACAAAATGCTGGTTAATGTATCAATGTACATATGCCTCGCTTGTATTCTCACATTTACCTATCAGCAATACCCATGCAGTCCGCTACACTTATACGTTACAGTTGCAACGTTATCTCAATGAAACGAGGGGCCATGCCTCGCCGCAATCCACAAAACCAGCTCACCCGCGACTGCCTCTATGAGGCGCTCATGCTCCTGTGGGACCAGAAACCCCTGGCTCAGATTACGATCACCGAACTCGCCGAGAAGGCGGGCACGTCGCGCATGGCGTTCTACCGGCACTTTGAAACAAAGGAGCAGGTCATCGAGTCTTATTTGGACGATCTCTTTCGTCAGTACCTCTCAGACATCTGGAAGGTGCGGGACCTGAGCATCGGCATGTTCACGCGTCTCTTCTTCGTCTACCTCAAACAAAACGACCGACTCATCCGGCACATCTGCGACTCAAGTCTGTCTGACATGCTCCTCAACAAATTCGACGAGTATATCAACGTCGTACTCGATAACAGGCTCCACTTGTCCGACCCCATTTGCGTCAGTGACTCCTACCTGCGACATTTCGTTGCCGGAGGGCTGTTCAAATGCCTGGTGGAATGGACGCGGGGAGGTATGGTCGAGCCGCCCGAGCAAATCGCGGCGCGCGTTTCGGTGTTTATCGAGCGCATCGTGGCCACCGCGCCAAGGGCCTTGTAGCGCCATATTCCGACGCGGCGTCCAAACAGGCAGCGCCGTCGGGGCTTTTTTATCTGAGGCGGCCTCGAATCGGCGGCGCGGAATCACCTGGCCCCGTCGGCGAGTTCCCTGTTTCAGCCCTAAAATAACGTACCTTTTTCTTCTATTGTCTCCAAACATACAAAACGCCCGCTTTGTTACTCGCATCGCCCGCGTCTCATCCCTATGCTGCTCATACCGGGAAAAGGGAGCCCGGAACAACATTGCATGGTTACAGGTCAGCCGCGCATGCGACCATGCAAAGGGACTGAAGATAGGGAGAGAGCACCATGGACAACGTCACCCGCAGGAACTTCCTTGGCATGGCCGCAGGAGCCGCCGCCTCTGCCGCAATGGCCGCGCCGGCCCTGGCCGAGCAAATCAACTACGACGTCAAAGGTGCCGGCGATGCCCAAGCTGCACCCGTCGCCGAGGGCGGCAAGCCCGGCAAGAGCTTCGAGGCAGGCGTGGAGGACTTCGACGCCGCGACCTTCCGCGCCCAGCTGCTCGAGAACCATAACTGCGAGTACACTTGCGCCGACGGCACAGTGATTCCCGCCGTGTACAACCAGCTGCGCGCCCTCATCAACACCCTGGGCCTGGGCAACGGCTCCGAAGTCACCGACGCCAGCTTTGCTGAGGCGATGTACCTCTTCAGCGAGGACGAGGCCGCCGCATACATCACGATGCCCGTGGGCGAGTTCTTCACCGCCACCGAGTGGGCCGCTCGCACCGGCCGCGACGAGGCAGAATGCCTCGAGCTGTGCGAGACGCTGGCCACCCGCGGCCTGCTGTACCGCGAGCGCCGCGCGGGCGTTCCGTATTTCCATATGCTCGCAGAGGCCCACGGCATCTGGGAGTACAACCTGCTGCGCGTCAGCGCCGAGGAGACCGGCGACATCGCCGACTTCAGCGCCGGCGAGGAGGTCAAGAAGTACTCCGAGATTCACCAGAACCACTGGGGCACCGACATCATCACGCACCTGTACAACTCCGAGACGCCGTTCTACTATGCAGTGCCCGTTGAGGAGAGCGTCGTGGCCGACACGCAGATTCTGCCTTACGACGACTACAAGGCGGTCATCGAGCGCAACACGACCCTCGCCGTGTCGCCCTGCCAGTGCCGCCTGCGCCGTAAGGCCATGGGCGACTACACCAACGCCGTGACAGAGGGCGAGTGCGACCATCCCTTGGAGACCTGCATCTCCACGGGCATGATGGCCGAGTACTACATCGAGAACGGCATCGGCCGCCAGATCGATCAGGACGAGGCGCTCGCCATCGTGCAGCGTAGCGTGGACGCAGGCATGGTCATCCAGTCGTGCTACACCAAGGACTCCGAAATCTTCTGCTCCTGCCACGGCGACTGCTGCGACATCCTCGCCTCCTACGTGGCGTGCGGTTCCGACGTCATGGGCTCGCTCAACTCCACCCCGCAGATCTCCCACTACCGCCTCGAGGTCGACTATGACGCCTGCCTGAAGTGCGGCGCGTGCGCGCAGCGCTGCCCGCTGTTCGCCATCACCATGGACGAGACCGAGGGCCCCGTGGTGAACAACGTGTGCGTGCGCTGCGGCCAGTGCGCCACCGTGTGCCCCGTCGAGGCGCGCAAGCTCGTGCAGAAGGATGAGTCGGAGATGCTGGAGCTGCCGCAGAATATGCTCGAGGACTACGTGATCAAGGGCAACTACCGCATGTCGCACGGCTACGTGTACTAGGCCCCGCTTGCACTAGACCCAGAGGTAACACGAGAAAGCCCGACTCCCTGGAAGATGGAGCCGGGCTTTCTACTTGATAAGCAGTCGAAACGCGGCCTTGGTCATCAAACTCCGAGATGATTGCGTTTTAACTTGGTGTGAGGGCGCGCCTTGCGCTTCGTCTCAACATCGCAGCTGGTAGATGGGTTGCCGCTTTTGACGCCTCATCCCGTCGCCCCATTAGAACGCAATCATCTCAAAGTTCGGGCGGGACGCGGGGCAGCTCCCCGAGCCCCGCCCGACACGCGAGACCTCGGCGAGCTACTCCACGGGGTTTGCCGGCTTCTCGACGGGCCCCAGCCTGTCTTCGACGGCCTTCGCGAGCTTGTCGGCTAGCGACATGCTGGGCAGGATGCCCTGCACGTCGAGAATGTCGACCTCCATGCCGCTCACAAGCTCATGCTTGCCGGCCCCGCAGGCAGGACAATCATACGTTGCAGGGTTGCCCACGGTGAACTCGTACTCGTTTCCGCAGGCGGTACAGCGCATCTTGCCGACAGGACGCTCGATGTCGATATGGATGCCCTCGGCAATCGTGCCCCTGAAGTTCTTCACGAGCTCAGTGCGAAAAAGCATCTCGTCGAGCACGCGCAAGGCACCGATGGAAATCTTGGCGCTCACAATCTTGACGACGCCCGCCTGAGTGCCCGACTCGACGATGTCGAGCGCCAGGTCGTGGGCAATCTCCCTCTCCAGCATGGCCGTGCCTCCCCTTTCCCTCTTGCTAACCTATTGTTGGTTTACCTGGTCGCATGCCACAAAATGCCCCGGGCTCACCTCGCGCAGCCGAGGCTCGGCCTTGCTGCATGCGCCGTCTTTGCACTGCGGGCAGCGCGTGTGGAAGCGACAACCGCTCGGCACATCCAGGGGACTCGGCAGCTCGCCTTCGAGCACGATGCGCTTGGTTGCGCGGGCAAGCTTGGGGTCGGGGATGGGAGCGGCGGAGAGCAGCGCCTTCGTGTAGGGATGCAACGGGTTCTCGTACAGCTCGTCTGCCGGGGCGACCTCCACAAGTCGGCCCAGGTACATGACGCCGATGCGCGTGGAGATGTGGCGCACCATCGACAGGTCGTGGGCCACGAACAGGTACGTGAGCCCCATCTGCTGCTGCAGGTCCTCGAGCATGTTGACGACCTGGGCCTGGATGGAGACGTCGAGCGCCGAGATGGGCTCGTCGCACAGGATGAACTCGGGGCGCACCGAAAGCGCACGGGCGATGCCCACGCGCTGGCGCTGGCCGCCCGAGAACTCGTAGGCGAACTTGTACATGTCGTCGGGACGCATGCCGACACTCACGAGCAGCTCCGCCACGCGCGCGTCGATCTCATCGTCGGTGAGCTTGGCGCCCACGCGCATGGGCTCGGCGATGATCTGGCGCACGTTCATGTGCGGATCGAGCGACATGTATGGGTCTTGGAAGATGATCTGCATCTTGCGGTGGATATCCACCAGCTCATGGCCGGCAGCCGCAGTGATGTCCTGCCCGTCGAAGACGATCTTGCCGCTGGTGGGCTCGTACATGCGGATGAGCGTGCGGCCCAGCGTCGACTTGCCGCAGCCGGACTCGCCCACCAAGCCGAACGTCTCTCCTCGGTGGATGACCAGGTCGATGCCGTCAACCGCGCGCACGACCTGCTTGGTGCGGCCGAAGAAGTTGTGCACGGGGAAGTGCTTGCACAGGCCCGCGGCCTCCAGGATGACGTCGGAGTCGCCCCCGGCCGCCTTGGCGCCGCAGCGGGCTGCCTCAGCCGCCCGTGATTCAACCTGTTTGCCCATTTCCTATGCCTCCTTCCCGCTCTTGTCGCCTTGCGCGCTCGCCTCATGCTTGTCGGCGTCAGCCTCGCGGGCATCCCCGCCGCAGCACGGGCAGGGCTCTCCCTTGCGGCCCACACCCTCAAGCCCGAGCGCGTCGGCGTCGAAGGCGCAGCGCGCGACCTGGCCAGAGGGGTAGTCGCGCCACTCGGGAACCATCTGGCGGCAGATATCGGCCGCAAAGCGGCAGCGGTCGGCAAAGGGGCACGCATCGGGCGGGTCCACAAGCGAGGGCGGCGTGCCCGGGATGGAGGTGAGCCTGTCCGAGCGCCTCTCGGTGGGGTTGGGCACCGCGCCGAGCAGCGCGCTCGTATACGGGTGGCGCGGGCGATAGAAGACGTCGTCGGTCAGGCCGCTCTCAAGCGCCATGCCGCCGTACATGACCTCCACTCGGTCGCACAGGCTCGCGACGACGCCCAGGTCGTGGCTGATGAGCACGACGGACATGCCCTCCTCGTCGCGCAGGCGGCGAAGCAGGTCGAGGATCTGCGCCTGGATGGTGACGTCGAGGGCGGTGGTGGGCTCGTCGGCGATGAGCAGGCGCGGCTTGCAGCACAGCGCCATGGCGATGAGCACGCGCTGGCGCATGCCGCCGGAGAACTCATGCGGATAGCGGTCGAGGCGCTGCTCGGGCGAAGGGATGCCCACCTGCTCAAGGGCGTGGACGGCCTCCTGCCGGGCAGCCGCACCGGTGAGGCCGCGATGGCGCTTGAGGACCTCGTAGAGGTGCTTGCCCACGGTCTTCACCGGGTCGAGCGAGGTCATCGGGTCTTGGAAGATCATCGCAATCTGCGAGCCGCACATGCTGCGGCGTTCCTTGGGCGACATGGCGAGCATGTCCTTGCCCGCGAACTCGAGCTTGTCGGCCGCAACCTCAGCGTTCTTGGGCAAAAGGCCCATGATGGACTTCATCGCGACGCTCTTGCCCGAGCCCGACTCTCCCACGATGGCAAGGAACTCGCCGTCGCGCACCGTGAGGTCCACGCCGCGCACGGCCTTGATGAGACGCCGGTGCGAGTGGAAGGTGGTGCGCAGGTTGCGCACGCGCAGCAGCTCGGCACGTGGCGCGGGGGCGCTTGAGGCGCCGGCTTCGCGAATGGCGGCCCCGCTCTTCTCTTCGGCCATCTCCTACCCCCTCTCCCCGCTCATGACCTGCGGATCGGCAAACACGCGCAGGACGTTGCCCAACTTGTTGAACGCAAAGATGACGATGACGATCATGAGGCCGGGGATGAGCGCCATGTAGATGTTGTTCTGCATGTAGCCCTGGGCAGCCTGCAGCAGGCTGCCCCACGAGCTCATCGGCTGCTGCACGCCCACACCGAGAAACGACAGCGACGACTCGGTCATGATGGCGCTGGCCAGCGAGGTCGTGGCGGCGGTGATGATAGTGGGGAACGCCGAGGGAATCACGTGGCGCACGATGACCTGCAAGCGCGAAACGCCGCACAGCTCGGCATACTGCACGAAGTCGTGGCCGCGAATCGCCTGGGTCTCGGCGCGCACGAGACGACCGATCTCCATCCAGCTGAACAGGCCGATGACCAGGATGATGGACGTGATGCCCGGCTTGAGCAGGATGGAAACGACCGTGACGAGCACCATCCAGGGGATGGACGACAGGATGTCGACGAATCGCATGAGAACGGCGTCGACGATGCCGCCGAACAAGCCTGCGACCGTGCCCACGAGGATGCCCACGACCATGCTCGTGAGCATGGCGAGCAGGCCCACCATGAGCGAGACACGGCCGCCGTAGATGACGCGCGCCAGGTAGTCGCGCCCAAGCTCGTCGGTGCCGAACCAGTGCTCGGCGCTGGGGGCGGCCAGGCGGTGCGCCACGTCGGTGGCGTTGGGCGAAAGCGGCAGCAGCGGCGCGACGAGGCACACCACGACGATGACGAGCAGCAGGCTCAGCGAGATGATGGCGCCCTTGTCGCGCTTGAACGCAAGCCACGCGGCCTCGCGGCGCGTCATATGGTTCTTCTTGGCAGCCTTCGCGGCGGCTGCGGCGTCGAACGCGTCGGTTGCGTCCACAGCGCCGCCCGCCTCGACAGTCAGCTTCTCCTCGCTCATTTGGCCTCACCTCCCTGGCGCATGCGCGGGTCAACGATGCAGCACAGCACGTCGGCCAACAGGTTGCCGAGAATGACGAGCGTGGAGGACAGCACGAGGATGGACATGACAACCGGGTAGTCCATGGCCTTGATGGCCGTGATGAAGTAGGGGCCCACGCCCGGCCACGAGAAGATGGTCTCCGTGATGATGGCGCCGGTCACGAGGAGCGGCATCGCCATGCCCAGGCGCGTGATGACGGGGATGAGCACGTTGCGGCAGATGTGCTTGAACATGACCTCGGGCTCGGAGGCGCCGAAGGCGCGCTGCACCGTGACGTAGTCCTGCGTGGACTGCGTGATGGTGGAGGAGCGCACATAGCGCAGGTTGTCGGGCAAAAAGGCCACCGTGAGGGTCACAAACGGCATGACGTAGTGCCGCGCAACGTCGAGCGCCGAGCCATCGCCGATCGTCTGCATGCCCAAGATGGGCAGCCACTTGAGCAGGTAGCCGAAGACGAAGATGAGCAGCATCGCAAACCAGAACGACGGCACGGCGATGCCACCTGCTCCTTCAGGGCACTGTTCTCCGCTAAAAGTGTGCGGATCTGCACCAGTTCATCCGAACGGTTT
>CAKUKJ010000065.1 GCA_934662525.1 uncultured Coriobacteriales bacterium
GTCGTGGGTCTTCTTGATGCGGTCGCACCAGAAGGCGAGCGCGACGGCCGTCCCGTAGAGCACGAGTGCGAGCAGAAACGTCGGCACGCTCTGCCAGCCCCAGTCGGCCAGCAGCTCCTTGAAGCCGGCGAGAAAGGCGGCGATACCCAGAACGCCGAAAACCACCATCCCTATGGACAGCCGGTTCATGAGGGCGCAGTCGTGTTTGCAGGTCTCTTCCATGATGCTCAGGTCTCCTTTGATCAGTTCGTCCACCGATGTGCCGAAGAGGTTGCTGAGCAAAAGCAAGCTCTGGACGTCGGGGTAGGTGCGGTCGGTCTCCCAGTTGGAGATCGTCTGGCGCGAGACGTAGATCGCCTGGGCGAGCTGCTCCTGCGACATGCCCAGCCTCGCCCGCCGCTCCTTGATCTGCCTTGCCAGCTCCATGCGACCGTCTTGCCTTTCTCTCGTCTGCCCGCCGTGTGCCTGTTCAGCCCGGCTGTCTCATCGACGCCCCAAAGGGTTGCACCGAGCCGCACGATGCTACCACCAAAAGGGTTTGTCATGAGACGCCGCAGGACGAAAACCGCCCGCCAAAAGTGTTTGACAGGCGGCTTGAGCTGGGAGTTTTATTTGATAACGACCGATTGGAAAGCGGGAAGCCTGACTATGATGGTGCGTTTCAGTATCTATCGCATGCTGTCGAGCAGCTCTTCTCGGGAATGGACGTCGAGCTTGCGATAGATGTTGCGCACGTGGGCGCGCACCGTGTGGTAGGAGATGCCCAACTCTTCGGCGATTCGCTCGCCCCCGTAACCCTGCACAAGGTGGCCAAGCACCTCGGTTTCGCGCGGCGACAGCTCGTGCTCGTATGCCGCCTTGAGCGCCATTGCCCGACAGGCTTCGATGATTGCGTCGGTGTCGTTTGGGGGAGTCCCCGTTTGGGTCGAGCCGTCTGAGGTCGCAGCCGAAGTCTCGGATTCCTTTTTGCTGTGCACAACGAGTTTGGGAATGTCCCTCATATTGAAGCCGAAGGAAAAGAAGGCCAGCACCGCAAAACCCACGGCGATGCTGAATGCGCCGCGTGTTTCCCCATAGGCTTGATGGATGAGAAGACCGGTGACCCAGCCTGCTGCCATGGCTGCAGCGATTGCCGAAAAGGCGATGCCGAAAACGTGCCTGGGCTGCGTCTCGCCGTATCCGGCGACCCACGAAAGCAAAACCCACACTACCATGAAGAGCGTGAAATAGCCTGCATTGCGAAAGGCCTCGTACTCAAGGTGGTAGTCTCCCGTTATGGGAGCGATGGTGTTGGCGAAGATGAAGAGAATGACCGAGGCCACATAGCTGGTCTTGAGGATTTTAAAGGTTCCCCGTCGTGTGACATAGATGAGTACGATGGCGCATTCGATGAGCGCCGTCGCCACGATGGCGGCGTCGGCGGCAAACCCATGCTCCTCGATGGGGGCCATGGCGTGCGTGAAGCTTATGGCGCCAAAGAACACGGCAGATGCGACGAAGAGACGTTTAAGGCCCGATGAGCAGGCATTCTTTAAAAAACCAGGCTCATCGGCCCCTATGGTCCCGGATGGCTTGCCAAGGCTGTGCTTGGCAATGTTGTCGTAATCGGCCCCAAGGCAGAGAGCCGACAAAACAGGCAAGCCTGCGAAGAGCACATCCTCGCCGAAGTCGCCGATTCCCGACAGGCAGAAATAGGCCACGAAGCAGACCAACGAACTCCCAGCATATGCGATAAGCGCTGGTCCCGGTTCGAGCCTTGAGTAGGAGAGCCCGAACGCGAAGAGCAGCACCGCCGCGCCGGTCCCGCACAAGAGGATGGCGAGATATTCGAATCCAGCCGGCACAACCCCCAGCGCCTCGATGGCGAGCAAGGCGCAACCGGCGCCGGCCGCGCCGCCGGCGAGGTATACAGCCGCCCGCTTTTCTGCGAACTTGAACGCAATGCGGGAGAACGCGCCCAGAAGCATGGTTGCAGAGAACGCGGCAAGGGCGACCGCAGGCGGGAGGACCTCGCTCATGCCGTTGGGGTAGAGGGGCACGCTGCCGTTGAGGGCAAACCAAATCCAAGCCATCCACAGGCCGAACCCCAGGATTGAGACGATTCCCGAAAACCCAAGCCGGGCAAAGGAGGCGAACGCCTCGGCCCAGGCCTCGCTGTCGTTGAAGGGGCCGGATTTTGGCCTGCCTGAATTGCCGACGTCTGGCTGGTCCGGACATTCCATATTCGAGTGTCTCGCGCGTTCGTCGGCCATAGCCCCCGCCCCCGGTGTCTCCCTGTCAGGGACCAGTTTAGCGAAAAGCGGCGGGCGTGTGGCGCGAACGAGTCGGGAATCGCTCATTCTCCCGGGACGTATGTGTCATGTGGCTTGCGGCTATTCGGCTGGAAGCGCCTCCTTCAGCCCCTCATAATAAGCGGGCTCCTCGAGCAGGAAGGCCTTGGCAATCTTGTTCACGCCGCGATAGAACCTCGTGGTCAACAGCTTGTTTGAGAGGTTGAAAAACCTGTTGAACCAGTTGCAGATGTGGTCGTGGGAAAAATCTCGGGCAAGGGAAATCTCCTCTTTGGCTGCTTCAACGTCGGCGGCTTGGAGCGCCTGACAGGCGCGGTCACACAGCGCGGCGAGAAACTCCAGCTCGAATGTCAGGTGATCGTCGGGTAGGTCGAGCCCTTCCTGCACCTTCATCCCATGGTCTTTGTAGATATGAAACGCCGCGTCGCGCGCCGGCCCCATAAGAACGCCCTCGGCGCTCGTGTAGAGGCTCTCATAAGGCTCGGCGCACAACCCTTCATAGGTGCTTGCCCCATAGAAGGCCCCGGTGAAGTCCACGTTGAGAACCTGGCGTGTGCCGGTGTCTCGCCTGCGCAAAAACCTCCAGATGTCGTTGTAACCCTCTGACATAAGCGCGTCTTGGCTGGCGAGCGCCAGGGTGTGAAACGCGTCGGCGTCGAAGGCGTCTATCTGCTCCTGAGCGAGGGGCTTGAAATAGAGGCCTGCCAACATGCGTAGGAAGGCGGCATGTTGGTCCAGGTCAGTTGAAATGTCTTGAAGCGACGACGGGACTGAAGGTTCGGCGGCCATGATGTTCTCCAAAGGCGATTGGACGGTAGGAGGGGCGAGCGGGCGCAAACGGGTGCGGGACCTCATCGAACGGAAGCCCCGCACCGGGGTTTGGGGCAAGGGCGGTTAGACGGTCTCGTCCCACTCGGCGACGCGGGGCGTCAGGATATAGCGCACGGAGGGTGCGACGCCGTCGGGGTCGGAGAGGGTGTGGATGCTGCCCTCGTCGTACTTGGCTAGCTCCTGGGAGACGGAGCTCTCGGGGTCGTCGAGGTCTCCGTAGAAGCGCGCGCCGCATGGGCAGTTGTGCACGCACCAGGGTTCGTCGTTCTCCCCCTCGTACACGCGGCAGGTATTGCACTTCCAAACGATGCCGGCCTCCTCGTTGAACGACCGGGCGTCGAAGGGGCAGGCAGACATGCACGCCTGGCAGCCGATGCAGGTGGCGTTGTCGATGATGACCAGGCCGGTCGCCTCGTCGCGCCTGGTGGCGCCGGTGGGGCACACCTCGATGCAGGCGGGGTTCTCGCACTGCTGGCAGGCCTTGGGTACCCAGTACTGCGTCACGTCGGGGAACGTGCCGCGCTCGACGTTGACGATGCGGTTGAAGAACGTGCCGAGCGGCAGGTTGTTGGAGTATTTGCACGTGGTCATGCAGCTCTGGCAACCAGAGCAGCGGTCAAGGTTGATGACAAACGTGTTCAGCATGGTTTAGAACACCTCTTCGGTCATGGGCTCGTTCATCAGGGTCGGCATGAAGGGCTCAAACTCCTCGGGCTCGATCCAGATGCGGTCGGGGCGGGTGCCCTTCTCAATCTTTACCTGGAAGCCGCGATATGTCGCGGAGCCGAAGACCTCGCCTACGACGCCGTCGAAGGTCAGCGTGGCGACGTTGGCCTCGCGCCAGCCGCCCGTGATGGTCTTCTGGGTGGAGTCGAAGCACTCGGGGAACCAGAAGCGCTCCATCACCAGCACCCCGGGGGCCACGCCCTCGGTGAGCTGGGCGCGCCCTGCGGTGGTGCCGCGGCGAGACGAGACGTTCACCCAGTCGCCGTCCTCGATGCCGTACGCGGCGGCGGTGATGGGGTTGATGCGCACGTCGGGTGCGGGGAGAAGCTCGCGGTTGAACGCGGAGTGACGAAGCGTGCCGTGGTGCCAGTGGTGCACGCGGCCCGAAGTCATGACCAAGGGGTACTCGGTGTCGGTCATGGGGTTCTCGGTCTGGTCGCAGTAGTAGCAGATGGGGCTGTAGTCCGGGCAGGCCGCCTGCTCATAGGGGTAGAGGAACGGGAAACCGTTGCGGCTCATCTTGATGAGCAGCGAGCAGTACGGCTCGCACTTGCGGCTCTCGGTGCCGAAGCCAACGGGCAGCCCGTCGTTCTCGGCGATGTCGAGGTGCTGGTAATAGGTCCAATACGTAGTGACGGCGGGGATGATCTCGTCCTGCTTCTCGATGAGCTCGTCCCAGCTGTCGCACTGCCAGAACGCCTTGGCCCACTTGTTCTGCTGGGCCTTGGAGTCATCGTAGCAGCTGGCGATCTCGGGCAGGTAGTCGGGGTCGAAGACCTCCTGGCCGTTCTCCTTGAGGATTTCGTTGGCGCGGTTCACGATGATCATGGCGGGCATCTCGGGGGCAACGGTCTCGCCCATGTGCACGGCCTTCTGGTGGATGTAGCGGGCGTTGAGCTGAGAGGTGAGGTACATGCCCGCCGAGTCGTACTCAAGCCACTCGTTGGTGGGCAAGAACAGGTCGACGCATTCCACGGTGAAGGAGGTCATGTTGCAGTACTGCTGAACGATGAAGTCCTGGCCCATAAGGCTCTCGTACCACTTGATGGGCTCGCCGATGTTCACGAACAGGTTGCCCGACACGTAATACAGCATGCGCGGCTTGTAGGGCTCGCCGGTGTCGATGGCGTCGCGTGCGCAGGGGTTTGTCGTCTGGTTCCACCAGTAGGAGCCCTTGTGCTCCACGGTGCCCAGGCGGTCTTGCAGGATTTTCGCGGCGGTCTGCTGCATGTACTCGGGGTCTTTGCCCTTCTCGACCCAGGCCTGCTTCTGCTCCTCGAGGAAGCGGTCGTTCTGGGCCTTGGTCCAGCCCAGCGTCCAGCCCAGACCGTAGCGGTTGTGCGAGGCCTGGTAGGTGACGGTGGCCAGACGCCAGGGGCCGGTCGCGCGGTTGGCCTGGTGCGACTGCGCGCCCTTGTTGGTGAGTACGCATCCGGGCTTGTTGACGAAGCCCATCATGATGTCGAGCGCGATGAGGCCCAGCGGCACGGCGCTTGAGCACTCCTGCATGTCGGAGAAGACGCCGTTCACGATGCCGGCGTGCTCGCAACCCATGTAGATGTCGATGGCTTCCTCGATCTTGTCCGCCTCAAGCCAGCATACCTCGGCGGCCTTGTCGAGGGTCCATTCCTCGGCCTGCTCCTTGTAGATTTGAAAAGCCGTCTTGGCTTCGACGCCGTCGACGTCCACTGTGGCGAAGAGCTCGGGGTCGACGGGGGAGTCCTCCGGGGCGCTGTAGGGGAAAGGCTGCAGCTGCCCGGTCCGCTTGTCGAAGCAGACATAGGCGGGCGTGTCGTACACGTCGTTGGGGTCGATGCAGGGGTTGACGTAGTCGGGCCAGATCTCCTCTGCCGTGTAGGGGAGCTTGGTCTGGGGGTTGATGATGAAGGGCAGGTTGGTCCAGTACTTGCAGAACTGCTCGTCGTAGCCCTCGTGTTCGATGATGTAGCGGATCCAGGCAAGGGCGAGCGCCGAGTCGGAGCCGGGACGCACGGGCAGCCACACGTCGGCCTTGGCGGCGTCGGGAGTGAAGTTGGGGTCGATGACGACGGTCTTTACGCCGCGGTCGCGGCAGTCGGCCATGCCATGGCCCGACTGGGCGGTCTGGGACACGGAAGGCTGCGCGCCCCAGATGACGAGCGCTTCCATCTGCGGGTCGTTCTCGTTGAACATCTCGAGCGCGGAGGAGTCGGCCATGGACTGGTTATCGCCGGAGACCATGATGCCGGCCATCATGCAGCGAGGCAGGTAGCATTGGATTGCGCCCGGGGACATCTGGGTGGTGGCGCCCCACACATAGGGCCAGCCCGCCGCGATGCCGCTGACGTAGTTGCCGCCGCCGCCGGCTGCCGCCCACAGGGCATAGCTGCCGTATTTGAGCTGGGTCGTCGCCATCTGCTGGGCTGCGGTCTCGATGGCCTCGTCCCACGAGATGGTCTCCCACTGGTTGGAGCCGCGCTCGCCCACGAGCTTCATGGGATGCAGGGTGTGGCGGGGGCTGTAGAGCGTGTGCAGCTGCGCCATGCCCTTGAGGCACATGGACCCCTTGGACACGGGGGCCGACTTGTCGCCCTCGAGCTTCACGACCACGCCGTCTTTCACATAGGCGTAGCAGGGGCACAGCTGTATGCAGCCGTGGCAGACGGTGCGGACTTTTTTGATTTCGGACTCTGCGGCACCCTCAGCCGGTGCCTCCTCGGCCTGGGCGAGGTGGTTTGCGGCGCCTAGGCCGAAGGCAGCGGTCGCGGCCGCAAGGGCCGTCCCCTTGACAAACCCTCGCCGGGTCATCGTGCTTTGTGTCATTGCTTTCCTTCCTTTCTCTCCAAGGAACCCCTACGGTGCCTTGTTGGAGCCGATGTATGGGCGTAGGCGGGTGCGCCACCGAGAGTGTCGATGCATCTGCTTAGTCGGCGAGCGCATCGAGTGCCCGCGCACCCTCGTTCGTCAGTTTCCAGCCCTTGTCCCAGACGATGGCGCCTGCTTTTTCCATCTGGTCCACGAAGACGCTGGCTTTGATGTCGATGTTCTTCTGGGGGTTGAGCGAGCCTATCTCGCGGAAGTCGCGCCCGCAGAAATGCTCCTCGATTTCCTTGTAGGTACAGGGCGACTGCTCTATGAAGCCCAACAGCTCGCCGAACACGCCGCGTCTGTCGGGAAACTGCTCGAGGCACTCTTGAATCCTGCGCTTGGGGGAGAGATCCTTCTCGACCGTCTCGCCCAGTTCGGTGGTCTCAAGCTCGAAGGAGTCGATGAGGTCGTCGACCTCGTCCTCGGTGAGGGCGGCGGTGCGCTCGGGTGTGACCTCCTCGCCCTGTGCGTCGAGGGCGATCTTCTTGAGGCCGCCTGAGCGGATGAGCGCATCTATGACCTGGTACGGGGTGACGGCCGCTACGGGGTATTCGGGGAACTCGGCTATGGTCTGTTCGACTCTCGTATATGGCTGGCGCTCCAGGCACAGCGAGAGGGTCTTGCGGAGAAGCTCGCTGGCGATAGGGCGGTTGTTGACCGTCTTGACAAGTCGGTCGTAGGCCTGCTGCATCGCGGTCTCATCGGTTTGAACAAGGTCACGGCCCTGGTCGTTGTCATGGGTTGGCGGTTCGTTTTTTTGAAGAGCTCGCTCTTGTTGCGCCTGTTCTTCCAAGCGGTTCCAAAACGCCTCAAACTCACCCTCATCGGCAAAGCGAGGGGTGTTGCCTTGGCTCCCTTTGCCCTTTTGTTTGGCGAGCTTCGAGCTGTTCAATGCAGCCAACCCTTCAAGTTCATCTACGTATGGGGCTACGGGCTCTCCCGTTTCGCTACCGTGTGACATGCTGGTCTCCAATCCCAATGCGGCGAGATCGCACCGGTCTCGCCTGACTGGGCATAGTGATAGGCAATTGCAGGCCTTCTTCATATTGGCACCAATGGGGTAAATTTACGTTTTAGCTGGTAAACGGCATAGTTCATGATGAACTACTAGTGGGATAGGCGTGTTGCCTAGCTATGTAGAAGTCGCTATATAATTGGTTGTCGTCGTCAGGAGGAAAGGCAGGCGGTATGAACAACGGTGAAGGACTTTCGTTCGAGCAGATAATCGCGTTCGTGGAGCATGCCCCTGCCAACATTTTCTTCAAGGACGCGTTCTGTCGCTATCGTGCAGTCTCAGAAACGTGCGCGCTTATCAACGGCGACGAAACATGCAATATTATCGGCAAGACCGACATGGACGTTTGGGCCGATAAGGAGGTCGGTCGTCGCTATTATGAGGATGACCTGCGTATTGTTGCAACGGGGCAGAGCAGCAAGTGGGTCGATGAGTTTCCTGGTTCCGATGGTTCGCTGTATTTCGAAATCAGCAAGAGACCGGCGTATCTTGACGGTGAACTCATCGGCATCGTGGGAATTGTCATGAACATAACCGAGCAGAAGCGCCTTGAGGCCGAGCTTGAACGACTGACGACAACGGATGGGTTAACGGGCCTGCGTAACCGTAATTATCTTGAGCTGGCCCATAAGGAACCTTATCCTGAGGAAAGCTATCCAATCGCATTGGTGCTTATGGATTGCAACAACCTCAAGAAGGTGAACGACAGTCGTGGACACGAGGCGGGAGACGAGTTGCTCGTTCGGGTCTCTGGGGTAATTGGGGCGACAGTTCCCCCTAAGGCGACGGCGGCCCGTCTGGGCGGCGACGAGTTTTTGGCCGCCTGTCCCCATATGGATGAAGACGGGGCGCAGCAGTTGATGGCCGAGCTACGCGCTCATTTCCGGGAATCGAGCGATGAGTCATATGCCCTTGACGTTGCCATAGGTCACGCTGTTGTCAAAGACGCCACGCAATCATGCGCCCTGGCTTATAGAGAAGCCGATCAGGAGATGTACGAGGACAAGCGAAAGGCTCACGAGGGCCGTTGATTTGAGGCTGGCGCGGGTTTCCATCGCCTGAGCATCTGCGTGTGGCTGTTCTGGCTCGTGCCCTACGCAATCGGCATGCTGATGGGTATCCCCGGCGTTATAGACTCAGGCTATGCGGTCACGCTGTTCTGCCGCCCCCGGCGTTTCGGCAAGACGCTCAACATGACGATGATGAAGGCGTTCTTTGAGATGTCGCCCGCGAGCGATTCCTCCTGCGAAGAGGGGACCGAGGTGTGGGAGGCCGGCGGCGGTCGATACCGCCAGTATCAAGGCGCCTACCCTGTGGTTCACGTGAGTTTCAACACGGTGAAGAAGTTCACGTGGGACGACTCGTTCGCGGCAATCCGCAACGTCATGGCGCTTGAGTACCTCCGGCACGACTACTTGCGCGCAAGCGGGGCGCTCGGCGCAGACGAGGAGGCGTACTTCTCTCGTGTTGCAGGATGCAAGGCGACGCAGGCAGAGCTTGCCGACTCCCTCATCCGCCTGTGCCTCATGCTGAAGGCGTATCACGATGCGCCCGTGGTCGTCCTTATCGACGAGTACGACGCCCCGGTTATGGCGGGCTACACCTACGGGTACTACGACGATGTCGTCGGGTTTCTCAAGGGCTGGTTGACGGGCGCGCTCAAGGATGGCGGCGCGGCCTTGAGGCTGGCGTGCCTGACCGGCGTGCAGCCGGCCGCCGCGCAGCGAGGGCGCCACCGCCAGCGCCATCGGCTGCCAGCCGGCCCCTGACACGGCGGCCGCCTGGTCGAGGCAGCTGCTGGAGTCGCCGAGATCGTCCGCGTAGTAA
>CAKUKJ010000066.1 GCA_934662525.1 uncultured Coriobacteriales bacterium
ATCTTGCCGTCCTTGATGGTCACCGTGACGGGCACGTCGCCGCCGATGCCCTTGGAGCTGGCGGTGTACTCGCCGTCGGTGTAGGCGGCGTCGGAGGAGGCGGCGTCCTTGGTGTCGGCGGCCTTATCGTCGGCCTGCTCGTCGGTCGCGGCGGCGTCCTTCGTGTCGGCAGCCTTGTCCTCAGAGGTGGCATCCTTAGACTCGTCGGCAGCCGCGTCCTTATCGGCGTCGTCGTCGGACTTCTCGGCGTCAGCCTTGTCGTCGGCAGCCTCGTCGGTAGCAGCCTCGTCGGTCTTCTCGGCGTCGGCAGTCTCAGCCTCGTCGGTGCCCTCAGCCTCGGTGTCGGCGGCCTCGGTGTCGGTCGTGGCCTCGACGGTGGCAGCGGGCTCCTCGGCAGGGGTGTAGGTCTTCTGCTCGGGCTCGCCGCAACCCACTGCAGTGGCCACGAGGGCCGACATGGCAGCGGCAGACAGGCCGATCAACGCACGGTTGTTCATTGTTGCCTCCTTGACGGATTCCAGGGCACCTTACCCCGGAGCGGTACAACCAGTACAGAACGCGTACATATTGGCTTATTTTCGGCCCGGGTGGGGAGGTGGAATCCCCTGCCCCCGCCCGCCTTCATATAAGTTTCGCGTTCGCAACACGCAGTTAACGCAATTCATTCCCATGTCGCTAGAATGAGCTTCCAACGTGCGCGCCTCCAACTGCGCACGCCTGTCCGGCGCCATCAGTTTCTTGCCGCCGGCACCGCAGCCAACGCGCGGCATCGCCGCCAAGCCACTAAGGAGCCGCTCATGGAAAAGACACGCATCGTCGTCACCGTGCTCGGAGCTGATCGTTGCGGCATCGTCGCCGCCGTCGCCGGGGCGCTTTCGGAATGCGACGGCAACATCGTCGACATCTCCCAAACAATCTTGTCGGGCATCTTCACCATGACCATGCTCGTGGACCTCGATGAGACCAAGACGACGTTCGACACGCTGCGCGAGACCCTTCTCGCCCTCGACGAGAAGCTCGACGTGCAGATTCAAGTGCAGCGCGAGGACGTCTTCCGCTTCATGCACAGGATCTAGTTAGAGAGGCTCCCCATGCAACAGCCCACAGCCAGCGCCTTGACCGACCAGCAGCTGCCATGCGAGACGCCCGAGCCCTGCGACATCTATGAGCGTTTCTCCGACACCTACCAGATAGACCCGCACCAGTTCGAACGCTCAAACGTCAAGCGCGGGCTTCGCAACTCCGACGGCACGGGCGTGGTGGCCGGCGTCACCAAGATCTCCAACGTGCACGGCTATGTGGTGAACGAGGGCGACCAGGAACCCTGCGAGGGACGTCTCACCCTACGCGGCTACACTATAAACGACCTGGTAGACGGCACGGCTGGACAGGGTCGCTTCGGCTACGAGGAGCTGCTGTACCTGCTGCTGTCGGGCCATCTCCCCACGCGGCGCGACCTGGCCACGCTCACGAGCGTGCTCGATGCCGAGCGCGACCTGCCGCGCGGCTTCGTGAACGACCACATCCTCACAAGCCCCTCGCAGGATGTCATGAACATGCTGAGCCGCTGCGTGCTGCACCTCTACGCCACCGACCCCATGCCCAACGACACCGGCTTCAAGCACGAGGTGGACACGGCGCTCAGCCTCATCTCGCGCATGCCGCGCATCGCCGTGCTCTCCTACTACTCCATCCAGCAGTGCTATCACGGCGGAGACATGGTATGGCACGGGCCCCGCGCCGGGCTTTCGACCGCCGAGACCATCCTGGACGCCCTGCGTCCCGACCACGCCTACTCCGACGACGAGGCGCATATGCTCGACGTCATGCTCATGCTCCAGGCCGAGCACGGCGGCGGCAACAACTCCACGTTCACCTGCCGCGTGCTCACCTCGAGCGGCACCGACCCCTACTCGGCCTACGCCGGGGCCATCGGCTCGCTCAAGGGCCCCAAGCACGGCGGGGCCAACCGCAAGGTGCGCGAGATGTGCCTCGACATTGAGCGGCACGTGGACGACTGGTCCGACGAGGGCCAGGTGGCCGACTACCTGCGCCGTATCGTGCGCAAGGAGGCCGGCGACGGCACGGGCTTGGTCTACGGCATGGGGCACGCGGTGTACACGCTGTCCGACCCGCGCGCGCGCATCTGCCACAAGTACGCCTCGCGGCTTGCCAAGGGCACCGAGTTCGAGCGCGAGCTTGCATTGCTTGAGAATATCGAGAAGATGACGCCGCAGGTCATGGCCCAGGAACGCGGCACGCGCAAGGTGCTGTGCGCCAACATCGACCTGTACACGGGCTTCGTCTACAACATGCTCGGCATCCCGGTGGACCTCTACACCCCCATGTTCGCCACGGCGCGCATGGCAGGCTGGGCGGCGCACCGCTTCGAGGAGCTTGAGAGCGGCAGGCGTATCATCCGCCCGGCATACAAGAGCGTCATCCAGCGCCGCGACTACGTGGACATCGACGAGCGCGGCACGGCGTTTGTGGAACTCGCGCCCGAGCAGATGGGAGGTGCCGCCCCGCGCTCCAACCCCGACGCCATCGGCGACTAAAAGTTGGATGGAAATTCCATTTGGCCGCGTTCCGCAAACGCTCATGTACGTCCAGTACACATCGCATTTGCGCGCCTTGCCAAATGGAATTTCTTTTTGAGGAGTTCCGACCCACATTTGGCCGCGTTGTGCGGAGGCTCATGTACGTCCAGTACACATCGCCTCCACACGCCTTGCCAAATGGAATCCACCTTTTATACCATGCGACGAGAAAGCGCCCCCTGCTTGGCATATAACCAGGCAGGGGGCGCTTTTTCGTGAGGTCTCTTACAGCAGCGTGAGCTTGGGGCCGTCGCCCGCGGGGCGCTCGGAGCGGGGACGCGACTCGCCGCCGCCCAGGATGACCGTGCCCGTGGAGGCAACGCCCTTAGGCAGCTGCGCGACAAGCCACTCGTTGGCACGCATGCGCAGGGCCATCTCGCACATCTTGGGCATCTGGCCCGAGTCAACGAGGCTTTGGTAGGCCTCCTGCTCGTGGCCGGGCGCCATCTGGCTCACGACGGCGGAGATGTCCTTCTCGTCAAGCTGGATGTCGAGATGGTCGGCCAGCGAGTCGAGTGCGAGGCCGCGGCGCAGGGCGTCCTTGGCCTGCTGCGTGAGGTCGGCCTCCCAGGCGGCGCGGTCAAAACCGGGCTGGGCAAACACGTCGTCGAGCGTGAGGCCCTGCATCTGCAGGCGCTGCATCGTCTCGGACAGCAGCTCGTCGCGCATCTTGGCCACATAGCGCTCGTCGGGCTCGCCCTCCAGGCGCTTGGCAAGCTCGTCGGCCGTGAGCTCGAGCAGCTTGGCGTGCTGGTCGGCGTCGGCCTGGCGCTCGAGCATCGTGCGCACCTTGCTGCGAAGTCCCAGCAGCGTCTGGGCCTCAGGCAGGTTCTTCATCACCCATCCGTCGTCGATGACGGCCGGCACGCTGTGCTGAATCTCGTCGATCTGCACCTTGACCTGCACGACCTGATAGGAGACCTGCCCGTCGGCGGCCTGCATGGGAAGCGACAGGCTGAACTCCTTGCGCGCGCGGGGCGCCATGCCCACGAGCTCGTCGTCGAACTCGTCGCCCAGCTGGCCCGACCCCACGAGGTAGGGCACATGGCGGCCGGTGAGCTGCGGGAAGGGCTTGCCGTCTGCCGTGGAGTCGAGGTTGAGGCTCACGTGCGCCCCCCGCTCAACTGCCGTGGCGGCAGGGTCGTTCTCCCAGGTGGCAAGCTCCTTGGACATGTTGTCGAGATAGGCCGACACGTCCTTGGAGGTCACGGTCTGCTTCTCAGGCACCTGCACGCGCACCGGGTCGTAGGAGGACAGCGCGAAGTTGGGGCGCATGAGGCAGTCCATCTTGAACACGTAATCCTGCCCCTCCACCGGGGGCTCGCTCGTGAGGTGGTCGGGGTCGAGGAACGGCATGACGGAGGTACGCAGCAGGGCCTTGGAGAAGAAGTGACGCTGCACGAACGTCGTGACGAACGCGTCGAACGACCCCTCGCCCATCTGCGAGCGGATGGCCTCGAGCGTCTGCTTGTCGGCGGGAGCGCCGAACGTGGCGGCAAGCCCCTCTTTGGCCTGCTTGACGGCTTCGGCGACCTCCTCGGCGGGGGCGGTCACCGTGAAGTGCGCCATGCCCGTGGCATCGGTCGTCACAAGCACGCCGACGCTGCCCGGCTTGGGGTCGTACGCAAGCTCGCAGCCGTCGGCAGGCGCGGCGTTGTTGAACTCGGGGAAGGCGACCGTCTTCTTCGGCCCCTTGAAATCGAGAACCTCGCCCATGCTACTCGCCCTGCTTTGCGTTGAGATGGGCGACGTTGGTGGCGTTGGGGCCCCAGTCCTGGTCGTTGGGGCGGGGCATCCAACCGCCGCCGAGCATGTGCACATGGAAGTGCTGCACGCTCTGAGAGGCGTCCTCGCCGGTGTTCACCATGAGGCGGTAGCCGTTCTTGAGACCCTTGATGTCGGCGACCTTGCGCACCGCGCCGAACACGTGGCCCAGCGTCTCCTCGGGCACGTTGTCGCCGATGTTGGCGTAATGGTCCTTCGGGATGATGAGGGTGTGGACAGGCATGAGGGGCTCGAGGTCGTCGAACGCAATGACGTAGTCGTCCTCGTACACCTTGTTGGTGGGAATCTCGCCGGCGGCGATCTTGCAGAAGATGCAGTTCTCGTCCTTCATGGGGGCGCTCCTTTGCTCGGCTGGAAGGCAGTTGTGTTGCGCCCACAAGCTTAGCACGGGGCAGGGCCGCACGACCCGCGCGCAGGCAAGCAGGACATACCCACCACCGGTCTGAAGCTCACGCATAAAGCACGAACGTATGAGAGAATGCCCCGTGCATCGCGCCCGCAGCCCAGCGGCGCCCAGAGGAAACGAGGTTCCCATGAGGGATAGGCTCGCAGGTCTCATCGTCGGCCATCGAAAGGCCGTGCTCGTCTGCATGCTTGTGCTCACCTGCGTCGTGAGCCTGCTCATGCTCGGCGTGCACGTCAACACCGACATGATGAAATACCTGCCAGACGACTCATCGATGAAGGCAGGCGTGGAGCTCATGGAGGCCGAGGTGCCCGATGCGGCGTCCACGCACACCCTGCGCGTGATGGTGGGAGGGCTCTCAGATGAGGAGCGGACGGCCCTGTCGGGCAAGCTCGGCGACCTGTCGGGCGTCGAGGCGGTGACGCACGTGGCAGACGACCCCGCCTATAACCAGGGCGACCAAGCCCTGTATGTCGTCACCATGGCCTATGACTATCGGAGCGCCGAACAACGCGAGCTTGAGTCCGCCATCACCGACCTCGTGGGCGCGTCGTACCCACAGGCCACCACCGTCATCGCCGACGACGACCCCAACTCGAGCGACATTCCGCTGGAGACGCTCGTCATCGCCCTCGGCCTGCTTCTTGTCATCCTACTGGCCATGTGCCCTTCGTGGCTGGAGGCCCTGCTCTTCCTCGCGACGATCGGCTGCGCCGTGGGCATCAACCTGGGCAGCAACATCGTGATGGGCGAGGTCTCCTCCATCACCATGTGCATCGCGGCGCTGCTGCAGCTCGTGCTTTCCATGGACTACTCCATCATCCTCATGAACCGCTACCGCCAAGAGCTCTCCCTGGAAGAGGCACCCGAGGGAGGGGCGCGACCCACGACGGCCCAACGCGAGGCGGCCATGCGCCGCGCCGTCGCGGGCGCGTTCTCGGCCATCACGGCAAGCTCGCTCACCACGTTCGTCGGCCTGCTCGCACTTGTCTTCATGAGCTTCAAGATCGGCGCCGACCTAGGAGTCGTGCTGGCAAAGGGCGTCGTCTGCAGCCTTGTGTGCGTGTTCACCATTCTGCCTGCGCTCATCCTCGGCTGCGACCGCGCCATTCGTGCAAGCGCGAAGCCCACGCTGCACCCCGAGCGCTGGATGGGCGGGCTGGCCCGCTTCAGCATGCGCGCCCGCTATGTGGCATGCGCGGCGTTCGTGGCCGTCTTCGCGCTCGCCTACCTGGGGCAAGCCAACGCCGGCGTGTCGTACACGCTTGCCAAAGACGACCCGATTTCCCAGGTCTTCCCGCGCACGACGAGCATCGTCCTGGTATACGACAACGACGACGAGAACACGGTCGCAAGCCATATCGACGAGCTTGAGGACACTCCCGACGTCATGTCGGTCACCGGCTGGGGCAACACGCTCGGCCATGCCTACACCGCAAGCGAGCTGGCGCAGGCGATGGAGGGCTATGCGAGCGCGGGCAGCACGGGAGCATACGCCGACCTCGGGATGGACGCGAGCATGGTCGACGTCGTGTACTCGCTGTACGACTCAGGCGAGGACATCGACTCAATGAGCAAGCTCGCCCTGCTCAAGCTCTACAAGTCCGACGCTCCCGCCGACCTGCGCCTCACCATCCCCGAGTTCTTGGGCTTCGTGCAGGACAAGCTCCTGCCGAGCGAGACGTTCTCGAGCATGGCCAGCGACGAGCAGAAAGCGGCGCTGGAGGACATGGCCGAGCAGGTAAAGGCCGCCGAGGCCAAGCTGCGCGGCGAGCACTTCTCCATCATGGCGATCACGCTGTCGTGCGAGGCGGGCTCGCAAGAGGTGCGAGACTTCCTCGACGGCCTCGATTCCTGGTGCGCGGAGTCTCTCGGCAGGGAGTACCACCTGGTGGGCGACGGCGCCATGGCCTGGGAGATGAGCAGGGGCTTCCACAGCGAGCTGAGCCTCATCACGCTGCTCACCGCAGGTGCCATCTACCTCGTGGTCGCGCTCACCTTCCGCAACCTGCTTATCCCGGCCGTGCTCGTGCTCATCGTGCAGTGCGGCGTCTACCTTACGGTGCTGGCAACGGGCCTGCAGGGCTACCACATCTACTACCTGGCGCTCATCATCGTGCAGTGCATCCTCATGGGGGCCACGGTGGACTACGGCATCCTGTTCACGAGCAACTATCGGGACGCCCGTGCCCGCATGGGGGTGCAGCCGGCCCTTGAGAGCGCCTACGTGCGCTCCATCCACACTGTCATGACGAGCGGCCTCATCATCGTGCTCGTGTGCGGGGCCGTCGCCGTCTTCGGCAGCGACCCCACCATCGGGCAGATATGCCAGACCATCTCGATAGGCGCGGCGTGCACGATTGCGCTCATCCTCGTGTTCCTCCCCGGCATCTTGGCGGCACTCGACCGCTGGGTCGCGGGAAAGGGAAGGCTGGAGAGGGCCGACGAGGTTCCTGCGGACCGCTAAATTTGTGCATCCCGCGAAGATGCCGCCTCGTTGTTGCACATGCGCTTCCAAGCGAGTACAGTACTTCCTCGCGTTGCGCCGTTAGCTCAGCTGGCCAGAGCAGGGGACTCTTAATCCCAAGGTCCAGGGTTCGAATCCCTGACGGCGCACCAGTTGGAATCTCAACGCCCGGGAGGCTTTGCCTCTCGGGCGTTTTGCGTTTAGGGGCTTTTGGCCCGGCGATAATGAGCCGCTCGCGTGCCTTTCGCCCCAACGGCCAAAAGGTACGCGAGCGCACAGCTAGCGCAGCGGTGAGGCATCCTCGGGGTCGGCGACCACCTGCACGGTAAGCTTGTGGGGAAGGCAGACGATGGTTTGCCCCTGGCCTGAGACCCACCCCTGCCTGACGCATGTTTGGTTGGAGCAGTCAGACTCAAGGCAGCGCACCCGCCCGTCGGCAACCTCGATGACGTTGGTGCCCAGGGAGCTCTCAACCGTCACGCGGGCATCCTCGGCAAGAGGGAGCACCTGGTAGAAGCCATCGGAGTTCTGGATGACGGCATAGAGGGGCTGAGCTGCGTCGTCCTGCGCCTGCGCCGATGGGGTCACCGATGAAGAGCCGGCGTCGGTGCCCGCAGGCACGGCGGACGAGGCAGGAGCGTCCCCAACCACTTGATCCTCGCCCGTAGAGATGCCCGGCAGGCCCTGCACGCCATACGCAAACCAGAGCACGCAGCACACGGCCAGGGCGGCTGCGACCGTGGCGACGATGACCGCGACGTCAGCAGGGCGAATACCCCAGCCGCGTGCGCCGAGCGCCGCCTCGTCAAAGGCCGGCGCGGGCCGGCCGCTGCGACCGCCGTCCCAACGGGAGGGCTTGGGGGGCTTGCGGGCGGACGCCTCTACCTCGGTCGCCGCATCGACACAACAGCTGCAATCGCCGGCATCCTTCACCATCTGCTCGTCGCGCATGTCCTGAGTCCCCATGGCCCACCTGCCCGTTATTCAGATGCCGAGGCCACGGGCACGTAGCCATGCGACTCAAAGCCGTTGGCAAACGTCGCCTCGTCGTCCTCGTCCACAAACATGGCGGCAAGCTCGGGATGATGCTCCTCGACCCATGCCGTGCCTTCCTCGATGCCCATGACCGAAAGCGTCGTGGACAGGGCGTCGCCCTGCACGGGGTCGGCGCCGATGAGCGTGACGCCAAGCATGTCGGTCTGCGCCGGGTACCCCGTCTTGGGGTCGAGGATGTGCCAATATGTCTTCCCGTCGAGCTCGAACTCCTGGTCGTACAGGCCGCTGGAGGTGATGGCCTCGTCGGCGACCTCGACCACGCCCGCAAGCGAGCTCATCGAGTCTTTGGGGTCGCGCAGGCCTACACGCCAAGGCGTGCCGTCGGGCTTGGCGCCGATGGCATAGACGCTCGAGGTTCCCAGGTCGACAAGGCCCGAGGTGCAGCCTGCGCCCGTCAACTTCTCGGCAAGCCGGGCGGCAATCCAGCCTTTCGCGATGCCGCCCAGGTCGAGCCGAGCCTCAGGGTCGCCCATGGTGACGGTCGTGCCGTCGAGGACGACCTGCGTGTAGTCGATGTGCTTGAGGCCCTCGGCAATCGCGTCGTCGTCGGGCTTCACGGCATTCGTGAAATCCCAGAGCAGGCTCACCGAGCCGATGGTGATGTCGAAGGCGCCGTCGGTCTGGCGGCCGTAGTCGAGTCCAGCCGCGATGAGGTCGGCCGTGTCGGCGCTCACCTCGACGGGGTCTCCCCCGGCCTCGTTGACGCGCGCGATGTCGGTGCCCTCCTTGCGGGCGGAGAACAGGTCCTCGTAGGCGGCGCAATCGTCAAGACAGCCGGTCACGACATCGTCGTCCACACCATAGGCCGTGATGTTCACGAGCGTGTTGAAGGCGAATGTCGACGCCTTGACGGGCTCAGGTGCCACAGAGGCGGTTGCGGCCTCTTCGCCGCCGGTCTCTCCGCCGGCAGCAGATGCTTGCTCGGGTTCCTCACCAGCCGCTTCCCGGCCGTCCGCATCATCCGAAACAGCCCCGTCGGAGGCGCAGCCCGCAAGGCCGAGCGCGCCCATGCCGCCGAGCAACGCCAGCTCGCAAAAGGCACGGCGCCCCATATGCACGTTGCCCATCCCGCTATTCCCCTTCATGCCGGACACTCATCCCTTCTTGCCTCGTCAGCTCCTTCGCACGGCGACGGAACAGGCTCGACCTCG